>NZ_JBOHGB010000050.1:0-44398 GCF_050699935.1 Actinophytocola sp. | reverse complement strand
CCTTCCGGACGTCCAGTGTCCGGAAGGCGTCCTTCCTGGCTCGCAGGCTCACCCAGGGAGGTCGGACGGGCGGTCCACGTCCGCACCGGCGGCGACGTCCTCGCAGGGCACCTCCAGCGGCGGGTGCGCCGCCAGGTACTCGCGAGCCCCGGCGTCACCCACCGCCGAGGCCGCGACGTCCGCCCAGCGGGTGCGGCCGATCAGCACCGGGTGGCCCGGCCGCCCCGAGTACGTGGCTCGGGCCAGGGCGTCCGGGGACACGAGCGACGCGAGCCGGCGCACCGCCGCGGAGGTCACGCCGGGCGTGTCCACCGGCAGCACGAGCGCGGCCACGGCCGCCGATCCGGCGAGTGCCGCGAGGCCGGCCCGCAGCGACGAGCCCATCCCGGTCGTCCACTCCGGATTGTCCACAAGGGAGGAACCGGGGAGCGTGGCGGACGCGCGCACCTCGTCGGCGGAGGCGCCCAGCACGACCACCACCGGTGCGCACCCGCCGTCGTGCAGCACCCCGGCCGCGTGCTCCACGAACAGCGCCCCCCGGTAACGCACCAGTGCCTTCGGCCTCCCGAACCGACGCCCCGCGCCGGCCGCGAGCAGCACTCCCGCCACGGTCACGACAGGAGCGTAGTCAGCGGCGTCAGCGGAAGTCCTCGACGTGGTCGCGTGCCCACTCCGCGTACGTCCGCGGCGGCCGCCCGGTGACCTCCTCGACCGTCGGCAGCGGCTTGATCGCCTCGTCCCACTCCTCGGCCGTCAGCTCGGGCACGGAGGAGGGGGAGTAGGCCTCGAACCCGGTGAGGAGTCCACGTTCTCGGCGGCCCAGCCGCCCTGCCGCTTGAGGATCTCCCGCGACTCCCGGGGTCACCTCCTCGAACCGCACGTCCTCGCCCAGCGCGGCCGAGATCGCCCGCACCTGCTCGCGCGCGCTGAGCCGCTCCGGCCCGGTCAGGTCGTAGGCCCGCCCGTGGTGCCCGGGCGAGAGCAGCGCCGCGACACCGACCGCGGCGGTGTCCGCCTCGTGGATCGGCAGTCCGCGCCAGTCCGGGTGGTGGTAGCGCACCACCCGCTCGGCGCGGATCGACGGGCCCCACAGCTTGAGCGTGTTCGAGGCGAACTGGCCGGGCCGCAGGTGGGTCCACTCGCATCCGGACGCCTCCACCGCCTGCTCGACGGGCAGCTGGTAGTCGGTGTCGAGCCCGGCGGAGACCGCGCCGGACGAGAGCGTCACGATCCGCCGCACGCCCGCCGCGACCGCGGCCTCGACCACCGCCCGCGCCGTCCGCGGCTGCGGGAACAGGTACATCGCCGTCACGCCGTCGAACGGCAGCGACGCGGGCTCGAGCAGGTCGCCCCGCACCGTCTCGACCCCGGCCGGCGCCGTGAACGGGCGGCGGCTCATCGCCCGGACCCGTTCGCCCGCCGCCGAGAGCTGTGCGACGACCTGCCGGCCGACCTGTCCTGTCGCCCCGGTGACCAAGATCGTCATCCGTTCCTCTATATATATGGGTACAGTGTACGCGAATTTAGCACAATACGATGAGCTCGAGATGACGAAGGACGACACCACGTCGGCGAGCTTCGGCGGCTCGGCCGCCGCGGCCCGCAGCATGGAGCTCCTCTGGGGGACCAAGCCGGCGTCGAGCCGGGGCCGAAAGCCGGGCATGACCATCGAGCGGATCGTCGCCGCCGCCGTCGAGCTCGCGGACGCCGAGGGGCTGGACGGTGTGTCGATGCGCCGGGTCGCCGACCGCCTCGGGGTCGGCACGATGTCGCTGTACCGCTACGTCCCGTCCAAGGCGGAGCTGCAGGACCTGATGCTGGACACGGTCATGGCCGAGGGCCGGCCCGTACACGAGGCCGCGAGCTGGCGTACCGGGCTCGAGCGGTTCGCGCGCGCGAGCCTCGAAGGGTACCGCCGGCACCCATGGCTGCTGCGCGCGTCGCTGACCCGGGGCGTGATGGGTCCCAACCAGACCGCCGCGCTCGACGACGTGCTGCGCGCGATCGACGGCGTCGGGCTGACGGGCGGCGAGCGGATGGCCGTGGTCGGGCTGGTCACCGGGTACGTCCGCGGCGTGGCCCAGCAGCTGATCGAGTCGACGCGGGTCCAGGAGCGCACCGGGGTCAGCGACGAGCAGTTCTGGTCGGACTTCGCGCCGCTGCTCGACGGTCATCTCGACGCCGAGCGCCACCCGGCGCTCACCGGGCTGTGGCGGGACGTCGAGTTGGACTGGGTGGACCCGTTCGACTTCGGGCTGCGCCGGGTGCTCGACGGCATCGAGGCGCTGGTCGAGTCCCGCCGGGCCGGCTCGTGACGGTGCCCGGCCCCGGGCTGCGGGTGTTCGGGCAGACGGGCGTGCGTGCGGTGGCGCTCGTCCTGCACGGCGGGCAGGAGACGAGCAAGGTCGCCGCGCACCGGCTGCGCCCCGCCTACCTGCGCATGCTGCCGTTCGCCCGTGACCTGCGGTCGGCCGGGCGGGCCGCGGGCCTCGCGGCGTGGGTGCTGCGCTACCGGTACCGCGGGTGGAACGTGCCGGACCTCGATCCCGTCGCGGACGCCCACTGGGCGCTCGGGGAGATCCGCCGGGCGCATCCCGGGGTGCCGGTCGTGCTGGTCGGGCACTCCATGGGCGGCCGGGTGGCGCTGCACGTGGCCGGCGACGAGCAGGTGACGGCCGTCTGCGCGCTCGCGCCGTGGACGCCGGGGAGCGAGCCCGTCGGCCAGCTCGCCGGGCGTACCGTCCTGATCGCACACGGCGACCGGGACACGGTGACCGACCCCGCGCTGTCGTACGACTACGCGGTGCGGGCGAAGGTGGTCACCGACACCGTGTGCCGGTTCGACGTGTGCGGCGAGGGGCACGCGATGCTGCGCCGGGCCCGCGAGTGGCGGCTGCTGGTCCGGCGGTTCACACTCGGTGTGCTGAAGATCGCGGATCTGGATCATGTCATCGCGAGCGCGCTGGCCAAGCCGTCGCCCGGTGGGTTGAGCGTCCCGCTCTGACCCGGGTCCCCTACGGTGTCCTGGACCACAGCGCAACCTCGACGGCGGTCTCCACGTCTTGGGGATTGACGGGAAGGTGGGAGATGAGCTACGGACACCAGCACGGAGGGCCACGACAGCCGGGATACGGCGGCGGGCCCGGCCACGGGCGTCCACAGCCCCCGGGCCGGCGGCCGGCGTACCACGAGACCCGCGCGCTCCCGATGCCGCCGAGCGGTGATCCGTACGCGCCACCCGGTCGCTACGACGGCCCGCCGCCGGACGGGTACGGCCCACAGGGTGACGGCTTCGGGCCGCCACCCCCACGCCGCCGCAAGCGCCGCCGGCCCGGCCGCACATTCGGCATCATCCTGCTGGTCCTGCTCGTGCTGCTCGCCGGCACGTACTTCTGGGTCGACTCGTCGCTCAACCGCGTCGAGGCGCTCACCGACTACCCCGGCCGGCCCGCGGCGGCGGCCGGCACCAACTGGCTGATCGTCGGCTCGGACAGCCGCGAGGGCCTGACGCCGGCGGAGAAGAAGAGGCTCAGCACCGGTGACGCCGGCGGTCAGCGCACCGACACGATGCTCGTCGCGCACCTGCCGGACAACGACACGCCGGCGACGCTGATGAGCCTGCCGCGTGACCTCAACGTGGAGATCCCCGACAACGGCGTCAGCAAGATCAACGCCGCGTTCTCGATCGGCGGGCCGAAGCTCCTGGTGCAGACCGTCGAGCAGGCGACCGGGCTGCGCATCGACCACTACGCGGAGATCAACTTCGGCGGGTTCGCGAATGTCGTCGACGCCATCGGCGGGGTCGAGATCGACATTCCGAAGAGGATCAAGGACGACCAGACCGGTGTGGTGATCAAGAAAGGCCGCCAGACGCTGGACGGCGCGCAGGCGCTGGCCTTCGTCCGCACGCGCAAGAGCGAGGCGACACCGCGGTCGGACCTGGACCGCGTGGCGAACCAGCGGAAGTTCATCGGCGCGCTGGCCGCGGAGGTCTCGAGCCCGGCGACCTTCCTCAACCCGTTCGACCTGTTCCCGCTGCTGGCCGAGGCGCCGGACGCGCTGACCGTGGACGAGGGCGACCACCTGCACCATCTGGCCGGCCTCGGCTTCGCCATGGGCGGGATCTCCGACGGTGGCACGGTCACCACGACGGTGCCGGTCACCGACGGCTCCGCGACACAGCTGGACGAGGCGAAGTCGCAGCAGCTCTTCGATGCGCTGAAGAACGACACCGCGGTGCCGAAGGACGCGATCTACGAGTAAGCGCCGAGCAGCGCGAGCCCCGGCGGCTACCGCTTGCGGAGGACCTCGAGCGCGCGGTCGGCGTGCACCGCCATGCGGAACTCGCTCTTGACGACCTCCAGCACCCTCCGGTCGGTGTCGATCACGAAGGTCTGGCGCCGGGTGAGCATCGGCCCGAAGCCGCGCCGGACGCCGAACCGCGTCGCCACCGCGCCGTCGGGGTCGGACAGCAGCGGGAAGTCGAAGGAGTGCTTCTCGCTGAACGCCTGCTGCTTCGCGACCTCGTCCGGGCTGATCCCGACCCGGTTCGCCTTGACCTCGGCGAACTCCGCGGCGAGGTCGCGGAAGTGGCAGCTTTCCATCGTGCAGCCCTTGGTCATCGCCGCCGGGTAGAAGAACAGCACGACCGGACCGGTCTCCAGGAAGCCGCGCAGCGTGCGCGGCGTGCCGGTCTCGTCGGGAAGTTCGAAGTCGGGGGCGATGTCGCCGGCCTTCATCGGGGCTCCTCGGGCAGGGAATGATGTTGTGCCGTGGACCTTACCGGGCGGCGCGCCGCGCACATCGTGACCGAGCTGCTCTCGCCCGCCGTCGTGGTGGTGGTGCTTCCGCTGGCGGTCGCCTGGCACGCGACCGGTCACTCGGTGCCGGCGACGCTCGGGTGGGGCGTACTGGTGGCGGTGCTCTTCAGCGTGCTGCCGATGGCCTTCCTCGTGCGGGGCGCGCGGCGCGGGCGATGGGAGGGACACTGGGTCCGCGACCGCGCGCACCGCACGGTGCCGCTGCTCGTGTGCCTGGCGTCGGCGCTGACCGGCATGACGATCATGCTGCTGGGCGGTGCGCCGCGCCAGCTGGTCGCGCTGGCCTGGGCGATGATCCTCACGCTCGTGGTCTGCCTGCTGATCACGCGCTGGTGGAAGGTGTCCGTGCACGCGACGGTGGCCGGGGGAGCGGTCGCGATGGTCGCGTTCCTCTACGGGCCGTGGCTGCTGCTCCTCGCACTGCTGGTGGCGCTGGTGTGCTGGGCGCGGGTGGTGCTCGCGGACCATACGGTGCCGCAGGTCGTGGTGGGCGCCGTGCTGGGCCCGGTCGTCGGCGGCGCGGTGTTCCTCGTGCTCGCCTGATCCACCGACTGCCTCATGTCATCGTGCGAGGTCCTGTGTCGACCACGGTGACCTCAGGGGACCGTGGCGGTACTCAGCCACAATCCACCTCCACAACCGCATCATTCGCTGGAACGTAGCCAACACTTTTAATTCCGGGGAGGCGGAACTGTGCGGCTGCGGCCGCGGAACTCGGCGATCACCTCGCCGCCGCGGCGGACCGTGACGTCGCAGATGCCGCTGCGGCCATAGACGATGCGCTCCTCGGCGCGGGCCTCGAGCACGTCGCCGAGGCGGGCGGAGGTCACGAACGTGATGTCGGCCCCGGCGGCCACCGTGACCGGGCCGTGGCTGTTGCACGCGCACGCGAACGCGGTGTCGGCCAGCAGGAACACGTAGCCGCCGTGGGCGATGTCGTGGCCGTTCACCATCGTGTCGGTGATCGTCATCCGGACCACGGCGTGGCCCGGGCCGGCGTCCACCAACGTCATGCCCAGGGAACGCGAGGCGAGGTCGTCGTCGAGCATGCGTCGTACGGACTCCGGGACCATCGCGCCATCATCGCAGGTCGTGGTGCCACGCCTGGCAGGACCGGGAGACGTGAGCCACAATGGTTGCACGTAATAAAGTAGGACGACAAACTATTCTTATGGCAAAGGCCCCAGAGCTGTACCGGCCCGTGCACCCCGTCCGGTTCGTCACGGCGGCGAGCCTCTTCGACGGGCACGACGCGGCGATCAACATCATGCGTCGCATCCTGCAGTCGCAGGGCGCCGAGGTGGTCCACCTCGGCCACAACAGGTCCGTCCGCGAGGTCGTCCGCGCCGCCATCCAGGAGGACGTCCAGGGTGTCGCGATCAGCGCATACCAGGGCGGGCACGTCGAGTACTTCAGCTACCTCGTCGAGCTGCTGCGCGAGCACGGCGCCGGCCACGTGAAGGTCTTCGGCGGTGGTGGCGGAGTGATCGTCCGCGAGGAGATCGAGCTGCTCCACTCCCGCGGCGTCGCGCGAATCTTCTCGCCGGACGACGGGCAGGAGATGGGCCTCGCCCGGATGATCAACTCGATGATCGAGGCCTGCGACGTCGACCTGGCCGACCGGCCCGAGCCGGCGCTCGACGCCTTGTACGCCGGTCAGCACGACGCCCTCGCCCAGGTCATCACCAAGCTCGAGGCCGGCCGGCTGAGCCGGGACACCATCGACCAGATCCGCGAGACGGCCCGCCACAGGCAGGTCCCGGTCCTCGGCATCACCGGCACCGGCGGCTCCGGCAAGTCCTCGCTCACCGACGAGCTCGTCCGCCGCTTCCGGCTCGACCAGCAGGACAAGCTGCGCATCGCCGTGCTCGCGATCGACCCGACCCGCCGGCGCGGCGGTGGCGCGCTGCTCGGCGACCGCATCCGGATGAACACGCTCGGCGGCATCGCCGGCGTCCCAGGCGGGGACGGCGAGGCGGTCCACTTCCGCTCGATGGCCACCCGCGGAGCGGTCACCGAGGTGCCCGAGCACCTCACCGACGTGATCGCCGCGGCCAAGGCGGCGGGCAACGACCTGGTGATCGTCGAGACGCCCGGCATCGGCCAGGGCGACGCGGCCATCGTGCCGTTCGTCGACACCTCGCTGTATGTGATGACGCCCGAGTTCGGTGCCGCGTCGCAGCTGGAGAAGATCGACATGCTCGACTTCGCCGACGTCGTGGCCATCAACAAGTTCGAGCGCCGCGGCGCCGAGGACGCGCGCCGCGACGTGGCCCGCCAGCTGGTGCGCAACCGCGAGGCGTTCGGCGCCTCCTGGGAGGAGATGCCGGTCTTCGGCACCAGCGCGGCCACGTTCAACGACGACGGCGTCACCGCGCTCTACCACCACCTCCGCGACCTGCTCGCCGAGGGCGGGCTGGCGGTCAGCGAGCCGACCCTCGCCCCGGTGGACGGCCTGGTGTCCACCCGTGCCGCGACCGTCGTGCCCCCGCAGCGGGCGCGCTACCTCGCCGACATCGCCGACGCCGTGCGCAGTTACCACGCGCGGACCGGCGAGCAGGTGGCCGCGGTGCGCGAGCGGTCCGCGCTCACGCGGGCCCGCGACGCGCTCGCCGCGGCCGGTTCGTCCACTGAGGACATCGAAGCGATCGCCAAGGAGGCGGAGCGCCGCGTCGAGCGGGACACCGCCGAGCTGCTGGAAACCTGGGAGTCCACAAAGGACAACTACACCGGCGACGAGCTCGTGGTGAAGGTGCGGGACAAGGAGCTGCACACGCAGCTGTGGCGGGAGACCCTGTCCGGCACCCAGGTGCCGCGGGTCGCGCTGCCGCGCTACGACGACGAAGGGTCGTTGCTCCGCTTCCTCCGCGCGGAGAACCTGCCGGGCCACTTCCCGTTCACCGCGGGTGTGTTCCCGTTCAAGCGCGACGGCGAGGACCCGGCCCGCATGTTCGCCGGCGAGGGCGACGCGTTCCGCACGAACCGCCGCTTCCGTTACCTGTCCGAGGGATCCGAGGCGACACGGCTCTCGACCGCGTTCGACTCGGTGACCCTGTACGGCCACGACCCGGACACGCCGCCCGACATCTACGGCAAGGTCGGCACATCCGGCGTCTCGATCGCGACGCTGGAGGACATGAAGGTCCTCTACGACGGGTTCGACCTCACCGCACCGTCCACTTCGGTCTCGATGACGATCAACGGCCCGGCGCCGACGATCCTCGCGTTCTTCCTCAACACCGCGATCGACCAGAACGTGGCGAAGTTCGCCGCCGAGCACGGCCGCCAACCATCCGAACAGGAGCGTGCGGAGATCGCCGCATGGGCGCTGGCCAACGTGCGCGGCACCGTGCAGGCGGACATCCTCAAGGAGGACCAGGGCCAGAACACCTGCATCTTCTCCACCGAGTTCAGCCTGCGGATGATGGCCGACATCCAGGAGTGGTTCATCGCCAACAAGGTCCGCAACTTCTACTCGGTCTCGATCTCCGGCTACCACATCGCGGAGGCGGGCGCGAACCCGATCAGCCAGCTCGCCTTCACCCTGGCCAACGGGTTCACCTACGTCGAGTCCTACCTCGCGCGCGGCATGCACATCGACGACTTCGCGCCGAACCTGTCGTTCTTCTTCTCCAACGGGCTGGACGCCGAGTACAGCGTCATCGGCCGCGTGGCACGGCGAATCTGGGCCGTGGCGATGCGCGAGCGCTACAGCGCGAACGAGCGGTCGCAGAAGTTCAAGTACCACGTGCAGACCTCCGGCCGGTCGCTGCACGCGCAGGAGATGCACTTCAACGACATCCGCACCACGCTGCAGGCGCTGTGCGCGCTGTACGACAACTGCAACTCGTTGCACACCAACGCCTACGACGAGGCGATCACCACGCCGACGGAGAGCTCGGTGCGCCGCGCGATGGCCATTCAGCTGATCATCAACAAGGAGTGGGGCCTGTCGAGGAACGAGAACCCACTGCAGGGCTCGTTCATCATCGAGGAGCTGACCGACCTCGTCGAGGAGGCCGTGCTGGCGGAGTTCGAGCGGCTCTCGGAGCGCGGTGGCGTGCTCGGCGCGATGGAGACCGGCTACCAGCGCGGTCGCATCCAGGACGAGTCCATGGTATACGAGCAGCGCAAGCACGACGGTTCGCTGCCGCTGATCGGCGTCAACACGTTCCTGCCGAGCAAGGCCAACGCCGAAGAGCCGCCGACGATCGAGCTGGCCAGGGCCACCGAGGAGGAGAAGCGCTCGCAGGTCGACCGCACCCGGGAGTTCCAGCGCCGGCATGCCCAGGAGGCGCAGGAGGCCCTTCGGCGGCTGCGCGACGCGGTGACGGCCGAGGAGAATGTCTTCGGCGTGCTGATGGACGCGGCTAGGGTGTGCACGCTCGGTCAGATCACCGAGGCCTTCTTCGAGGTCGGCGGTCAGTACCGACGCAACGTGTGAGCGCATCACGGTGGAGGTCAAGAGTTGAGACATCTTCTGTCAATCGCAAGGTCACATGTGGCCGCAGCCTTCCCAACCGCACCTCAGGGGACCGTGACGTAACCCAGCCACAAGTACGTGATCAAGCAAACATTTGTCCTTAACGTGACCACAAGTTTTAATTCCGGGGAGGCGGGCATGCGGGTCGGAGTCGTTGGCTGTGGGCTGATGGGGTCGGGAATCGCGGAGGTCTGCGCCCGGGCCGGGCTGGACGTCGTGGTCAACGAGGTCGACCAGGACACGCTCGCCGCCGGGCGCGCGCGGGTGGAGAAGTCCCTCGGACGCGCGGTCCGCAGCGGCAAGCTCGACGAGTCCGGCCGCGACGCCGCGCTCGAGCGGATGCGGTTCAGCACGGACATCGGCGAGTTCGCCGACCGTCAGCTCGTGGTGGAGGCGGTCGCGGAGCACGAGCAGATCAAGACCGATGTGTTCACCGCGCTCGACAAGGTGGTCACCGACGCGGACGCGATCTTCGCCTCGAACACGTCGTCCATCCCGATCATGAAGCTGGGCATGGCCACGTCGCGGCCGCAGCAGGTGATCGGCATCCACTTCTTCAACCCGGTCCCGGTGCTCAAGCTCGTGGAGCTCGTCCCGTCGCTGCTCACCGCCGAGCCCACGATGCGGCGCGCGGACGAGTTCGTGGAGAACGTGCTGGGCAAGGAGGTCATCCTGTCCCAGGACCGCGCGGGCTTCGTGGTGAACGCGCTGCTCGTGCCGTACCTGCTGTCCGCGATCCGGATGCTGGAGTCGGGCTTCGCGTCGGCCGAGGACATCGACACCGGCATGGTGCAGGGCTGCGCGCACCCGATGGGCCCGCTCGCGCTGACCGACCTCATCGGCCTGGACACCACGAAGGCCATCGCCGAGTCGATGTACACCGAGTTCAAGGAGCCGCTCTACTCGCCCCCGCCACTGCTGCTGCGCATGGTCGACGCCGGCCTCCTCGGCAAGAAGAGCGGCCGCGGCTTCTACGACTACAGCGCCTGACCGGCGAGGTCCGCCCGCACCACGACCGCGCGCTCGGTGATCAGGTCGAGCACTCGCGAGGTGGTGGCGACGTCGTCGGTGGGAATGCCCTCGAACAGCCGGTCGCTGGCCCGCAGCGTGGCCGCGGTGACCCGCTCCAAGAGCTCGCGGCCGCGCTCGGTCAGCTCGACCCGCTCGTCTCCCGCGGCGAGGCCGGTGGCCTCGAGCTCGGTGATCGCGGCTCGCACGGCGGCGCGGTCGGCGCCCGGCGCGGTGTCCCGGCCGGCGACCTCGTCTCGTGCTCCCGGCCCGCCGATCGCCATGAGGCGCAGCGCGACGGACTGGTCGAAGGTCAGCCCGGCCTCGTCGAGCAGCACGGTGAGGACGGCTCTGGTCGCGGCTGCGGCGATGTTTATGTCTCGCCCGTCGAGGGCGCGTGGCGTGGTCATGTCCGGCTCGCTTTCGTTCAGCAAGGTCAACAAGGTTTCTCGCAGCTCGCGGTCGCGCCGTCCGTCCGGGCCACCGATGGCCTCGGTCAGCTCGGCGTGCCGTTGACGCACGGTCGTGACCGCCTCGGCGGCGCTCGCCTGACCGCGCTCGGTGAGCACGAGGCGGACCGCGCGCGGGTCGGCCGGGTCGGTCGGCCGCTCGACGAGCCCGGCCGCCTCGAGCGCGCGGGCCAGCCTGGACACGTAGAGCGGCTCGAGGCCGGTGAAGTCGGCGAGCTGCCGTTGGTTCGGCCGGGTGTCCTGTCTGGACAGTCCGGCCAGCGCGGCCAGTACCGAGAACTGCGCGTGGGTGAGTCCGAGCGGCGCGAGCGCACGGTCCACGTCGGCCCGCCACTTGGTGGACAGGCGCCAGATCAGGAAGCCCGTAGTCGGCTCGTCCGGAGTCCCCATGAGTCATACTGTACATGGACACTATGTCCATGGCCACTGTTACTCACTCGGTGGCGTGATACAAAGATTCACGAGTGTCTCATCGACTCACGGGAGGCGGCCGTGACGGCTGAGGTGGAGCGGGTCGAGCCGGCGCTCGACCTGCCGGGACCGGGTTCGCTGCACTGGCGGTGGGCCGGCGAGGTGCGCGGGTACCTGTTGCTGGTCAAGGCCGGCCTGCTGCAGTTGATGCATCCCGGGCTCGGCGCGGGCGTCGAGCAGCACTCGGACTTCTTCAACGAGCCGTGGGAGCGGGTGCTGCGCTCGGTCCCGGAGATCCAGGGTGTTACGTTCGACTGGCCGCACGGTGCCCACACCGCGCGCCGGATCCGTGAGTACCACACGCACATCAAGGGTGTGGACGGCCAGGGCCGGCGCTACCACGCCCTCGATCCCGACGTGTACTTCTGGGCGCACGCGACGATCTTCGACGCGCTGTTCGGGATGATCGACCTGTTCGACCACCCGATGGCGGAGGCGGAGAAGGAGCAGCTCTACGCCGAGGGCTGCGCGGTCTACCGGGCGTACGGGGTGAGCGACCGCGTGGTCCCGCCGGACTGGGCGAGCTTCCAGGCCTACTTCGACCGGATGTGCCGCGAGGAGCTGGTGATCACGCCGGCGGCGCGCGGGCTGATCGAGTTCGCCAAGGAGCCGCCGGCGACGTTCCCGCTGGTGCCGGCGCCGCTGTACCGCCTGCTGCGCAGGCCGACCGCGAAGCCGCTGTGGTGGATCTCGGTGGGCACGCTGCCCGGGTCGGTCCGGGAACGGATCGGCGAGCGGTGGACCGAGCGCGACGAGCGCCGGCACCGGCGGTTCCGGAGCGCGGTACGCACGGCCTGGCGCGCGGTGCCGCCGCGGCTGCGCTACACCGAGCGGGCCCGCCGCGGCTACGCGCGCGTGGGGATCGGGCCACGCGGTGTCTGAACTTCTCGAGCTGGTTCTGGCCGAGCCGTCCACGGATCCGGTCAGCGAGTCCATTGTGGATGCCGCGCTGGCGGAGTTCCTCGCCTACGGTCTGCGGCGCACCAATGTGGACGTGGTCGCCCGGCGCGCGGGGGTGTCCCGGGCGACGCTGTACCGGCGCTTCGTCGGCAAGGACGCGCTCGTGCAGGCCGTGCTGGTGCGCGAGTCCCGGCGGTTCTTCGGCAGCATCGCGGATGCGGTCACCAACCTCGACACGGCGGAGGAACGGCTGGTCGAGGGCTTCGTCGTCGGCGTGCGTTACGCCCGGGACGACCGACTGCTCAACCGCCTGCTGGCCTCCGACCCGGAGGCGCTGCTGCCGTACCTGACCACGAACGGACACCTGGTCGTCGCCGCGGCGCGAGACTTCCTCGCCTGGCAGGCCCCGGACGGGCTCGCCCGGCAGGGCCCCGACGTACCGGTGGCCGGGCGCACGCCGGCCGGTGTCGCGGAGGTGTTCGTGCGGCTGGCGATCTCGTTCACGCTGCTGCCGCAGGGCGCCATCCCCCTGCACACCGACGACGATGTGCGTGCGTTCGCGCGCAGCTACCTCGCCCCGCTGATGCGCTAGTCCGCCTCCCCGGAATCAACCCGCCTCCCAGCCCGCCTCCCCGGAATTAAAAGTGTTGGTTGCGTTCCAGCGGATGGTGCGGGTGGGCGGTTGATTGTGGCTGGGTGCCGTCACGGTCCCCTGAGGTTCCGGTGGTCGGTCCAAGACTTCACGCGATGATCCACGAGCCGGGCACTAGGTGAGTCCCGCGTCGATCATCAGCCGCAGGTCGGCCTTCGCGCGCTTCCACCACATGTCCAGCTGCGCCTTGTCCGGATTGGACAGTCCAACGAGGACGATGCCGCGCACGGTGTCCAGTGCGGTGTAGATGATGTGGCGGAACCGCGGGTTGTCCGCGTGCTCGGCGAACGCCGCCGCCGAGAAGTCCAGCAGCGCCGCCCGCGCCTCCGGCTCCACCGCGGCCAGCTGCTCGCGCAGCTCGGGATCGGTCCGCGCGGCCACCCACATCTCGACCGTCGCGTACTGGAGCGAGCCCTGGTGGATCTCCCACATGAGGTCCAGCGCCGCGTCGATCGGATCGGGGGCCCGGCGCACGGCGTCGATCTTCTCGAAGGCCAGCTCGGCGCGCCGGGCCGCGAGGTGGCGGACCGCCGCGGCCACGAGGTCCGCGCGGGTGGGGAAGTGGTGCACCTGCGCGCCCCGGGTCACGCCCGCGAGCTCGGTGACCCGGGTCGTCGTGGTCCCCGTGTAGCCGTATCGGACCAGGCAGTCGACGGTGGCGTCGAGTAGCCGCTTGCGCATCGCGGCGCTGCGTTCCTGCTGTGTCCGGCCGGTCTTCGATTTTCGCGCGCGCATCCTGTCAGGTTACTGATTCGTGCGCCGATGCCGGCAGGTTCCGCCGGGCGCCGGTCTGTTCCGGCCGCCGGTACAGCGCGCCATAGACCGCGATCCCACCGGCCGTGGCCAGCGCGCCGAGCCCGGCGAGGGAGAGCAGCGTCGGCACGAGTGACGCGGACAGCGGCGACACCCGCACGATCGACTCGGCCACGACCACCGCACTGAGCAGCAGGTACCCACCGGCGCCGAGCCGGACGAGCCGCATCCGCACGGGCTCCGGCCACGACGTGAACGTCAGCAGCCAGGCCAGGCCCGGGATGACGAGGATCGCGTGCATCGTGACCGCGTGCGCCGGCTTGAGGAACCCCGCGGTCTCGAACGCGGCCCGCGGGTCGGTGCGGCTCATCGGCACGCCGACCGCGATCATCGCGGCGCCCAGGGCCAGCGCGACCATGAGGACGACGAACCCGAAGCGCAGGGCCAGCCGCATGCTCGGCGAGTTCCGTCCGACGTGGCGGAACGCCGACAGCGTGAACCCGAGTACGAGCACGACGATCAGCAGGCCGCCGAACGCCAGCGAGGTCGCGACGGCCGCGTCGAACGGGGTGGTGAAGTTGAAGTGCGACGGCACGGCACGCCACGCCTGCATCGACACCAGCGCGGTCTCGACGGCGCACGCGAGCGTGAACCCGCCGAGCAACACGCGCTGGGCGGCCGTGCCGAGCTGGATGAAGTGGGTGACCCACGCGACCGTGGCCAGCGTCAGCCCGAACGACAGCCCGAACGTCGCGGCCTTGCGCAGCGAGGTCGGCCCGGTCCACGGCCCGCCCGTGGCGACCAGGACCAGCAGGTTGACCAGCCCGCTCGCGAACAGCACGGCGCCGACCACGAAGGCGGCCCGCTCGACCCGGGTGCCCTCGTCCCAGCTGCGCCGCAGTGACCGGCCCATCGCGCGAATCGCGGTGTTCATGATGCCCCACCTCCGGACGTCAGACTCCTCCGGCGGGCGGCGGAAGTCGTCAGCACGGCGTCGGCTTCGCGCGTACGCCCGGCGGCGTACGTCCGGCCTCGCCGGACCCTCGTCAGGAGTGCGTCAGGCGGCTGACCTTCGCGCGGTGCCGGCGGACCGCGTCCCGGTTGGCGCAGGTGGGGGAGCAGTAGCGCTGGCGGCCGCCGCGCGTGAAGTCGCCGAACGGCAGTCGGCACTCGGTGAGCGCGCAGTGGCGTAGTCGGTCCATGCCCCGGCCGGTCAGGTGCAGGGCGGTGCCGACGCTGATGAGCGCGCGCAGCACGGCGCCGAGCCTCAGGTCGGAGTCGCGGTAGTGGATGTGCCAGCCGTCGCCCGCGTGGTCGGTGAGGCGCGGGTAGGCCGACGTCTCGGCGAGCAGCTCGTTGAGCCGCTCGGCGCGCAGCCGCGGCGTGTCGGCGTCGACGACCGTGAGCCAGCTTTCGAGGACATCTTGTCGAACCGCGAGCCTGCCAACCGCGCCCAAGGGGAACGGGACGCAACCCAGCCACAGGTACGTGCTGAACTGGACGGCACCAACTCAAGGTGACCACACGGGTTGATTCCGGGGAGGCGGATCAGCCCACGTCACCAGCGAGGGCTGGGTTCGCTACCAACGCTGTGCCTGCGGCTCGACCCGCGTTCTGCTGGGTACCGAGCCGATCGGCGGGCCGGTCGGCTCGGTAACCCAGCAGGACCGGAATGATCCCGAGTGGAGCGGGGTTGTCGTTGAGCGATGACCATCACGTCTGGGATGTCGGTCGGGACGGATAGCTTGGGGGCACGGCGGCCGCACATGAGCAGGAGGGGGCGCCCGTGACCGAGGGTTTCGTGCCCAGCGAGTCAGCGATCCGACGCGCGCTGCGCCGCGCCCGGGACGGGGCGGCTCTCGACCGGACCGAGGCGGAGACGCTGCTGCACGCCCGTGGCGAGCAGCTCGACCAGCTGCTCACGGCCGCCTCCCGGGTCCGCGACGCGGGGCTCGAGGCCACTGGCCGACCCGGGGTGATCACATTCTCGCGCAGCGTGTTCGTCCCGCTCACCAAGCTGTGCCGGGACCGCTGCCACTACTGCACGTTCGTCACCGTGCCGGGTCGGGTGCCGGCCGCGTACCTGAGCCCCGACGAGGTGCTCGACATCGTCCGCCGCGGCGCGGAGCTGGGCTGCACGGAGGTCCTGTTCACCCTCGGCGACCGTCCGGAGGACCGCTGGAGTGCCGCGCGCGAGTGGCTGGATGAGGCCGGCTACCCGGACACGCTGTCCTACGTGCGGGCAATGTCGATCAAGGTCCTGGAGGAGACCGGCGTCCTCCCGCACCTCAACCCGGGCGTGTTGAGCTGGACGGACTTCCAGCGGCTCAAGCCGGTGTCGGCGTCGATGGGCATGATGCTGGAGACCACCGCGACCCGCCTGTGGTCGGAGAAGGGCGGCCCGCACTACGGCTCGCCGGACAAGGAGCCGGCCGTGCGACTGCGCGTGCTGGAGGACGCCGGCCGCACCAACGTCCCCTTCACCACGGGCATCCTGATCGGCATCGGCGAGACGCTCGCCGAGCGCGTCGACTCGCTGTTCGCGATCCGCGGGGTGGCCCGGCAGTACGGCGGGATCCAGGAAGTCATCGTGCAGAACTTCCGCGCCAAGCCGGACACCGCGATGGCCGGCATGGCCGACGTCGAGGCGCGCGAGCTGGCGGCGACCGTGGCCGTGGCGCGGCTGGTGCTGGGCCCGAAGACGCGTATCCAGGCCCCGCCCAACCTCATCGGCGGCGAGTACGAGCTGCTGCTGCGTGCCGGCATCGACGACTGGGGTGGCGTGTCGCCGCTGACCATCGATCACGTGAACCCCGAACGCCCGTGGCCGCGGCTCGAGGAGCTGGCCGAGCGCACCGGCGCGACCGGGTTCCGCCTGGCCGAGCGGCTGCCGGTCTATCCCGAGTACGTCCGCCGGGGCGAGCCGTGGCTGGACCCGCGGATCGCCGGACACGTGGCCGCGCTCGCCGACCCGTCGACCGGCCTCGCCGCGCCCGGTGCCGTCCCGGTGGGCCGGCCGTGGCAGGAACCGGAGGTCGCGCTGGCCGACTCGGGTCGCACGGACCTGCACGAGAGCATCGACACGGTGGGCCGTACGGGCGTCCGCCGCGACGACTTCGACTCGGTGTACGGCGACTGGGACGAGTTGCGCTCGCGGGTGTCGTTCACGCCGTCGGGTGCCACGGGCGCGGCCGACCGGCTGCGGCCGCCGTTCGCCACCGCGCTGCGGCACGCCGAGTCCGACCCGGGTGGACTGTCCGATGAGGACTCCCTGATGCTGCTGTCGGCGTCGCCGGGGGCGGAGATCGAGGCGCTGGCCGCGCTGGCCGACGCGGTCCGCGCGGACGCGGTCGGCGACGAGGTCACCTACGTGGTCACCCGCAACATCAACTTCACCAACGTCTGTTACACGGGGTGCCGCTTCTGCGCGTTCGCCCAGCGGCGTACCGACAGCGACGCGTACACGCTGTCGCTGGAGCAGGTCGGCGAGCGAGCCGCGCAGGCGTGGGCGGTCGGCGCGACCGAGGTGTGCATGCAGGGCGGGATCCACCCGGACCTGCCGGGCACGGCGTACTTCGACCTCGCCGCGGAGGTCAAGAAGCAGGCGCCGGGCCTGCACGTGCACGCGTTCTCACCGATGGAGGTCGTGAACGGCGCGTCCCGGACGAACCTGTCCATCCGCGACTGGCTGACCGCCGCCCGGGAGTCCGGAGTGGACTCCCTGCCGGGCACCGCCGCCGAGATCCTCGACGACGACGTCCGGTGGATCCTGACGAAGGGCAAGCTGCCGGCGGCCGCGTGGATCGAGGTCGTGACTACCGCTCACGAGCTGGGCCTGCCCACGACGTCGACGATGATGTACGGGCACGTGGACAACCCGTCGCACTGGGTGGCGCACCTCAAGCTGATCCGCGACCTCCAGGCCAGGACCGGTGGCTTCACGGAGTTCGTGCTGCTGCCGTTCGTGCACACGAACGCCCCGCTCTACCTCGCCGGCATCGCCCGCCCCGGGCCGACGCACCTGGAGAACCGGGCCGTGCACGCGCTCGCCCGGCTCCTGCTGCACGGCCGGATCGCGAACATCCAGACGAGCTGGGTGAAGCTGGGCGAGGCGGGCGTGGTCGCCGTGCTGCGGGGCGGCGTGAACGACCTGGGCGGCACCCTGATGGAGGAGACGATCAGCCGCATGGCGGGCTCGGAGAACGGCAGCTACAAGACGATCGCCGACCTGGAGGCCCTGGCCCGCGCCGCCGGCCGCCCGGCCCGCCAGCGCACGACGACCTACGGCGAGGTGCCCGCGGAACGCCTGGCCACGGGGCGCGAACACGACGGCGTGTGGCGTCCGAAGGCGCTGCCCCTGCTCAGCGGCTGATCACGATGAAGGGGGGAACCACCGGGTGAGCCCGCATGACGAGATCTCGCGGCGTGCGATGTCGGCGGCCACCGCGCTGGCGCGGGACAACGGGCTGGACGTCACGGAGCCGGTCGTGCTCGCGGACCTGTTCTCGCTCATGGTCCACCTGCGCCCCGCCCCGGTCGTGGCCCGCGTGGCGACCCGCATGCCAAGGCTGCGCTCGCCGATCGACGACTGGCTGCGCCTGGAGGTCGACGTGACGACGTACCTGGCCGCACGGAACGCGCCGGTCGTCACGCCCAGTCCGGAGCTGCCGCCGGGGCCGCACCTCGCGGACGGCTTCTGGATCACCTTCTGGACTTACCTCGAGCCCGACCCGGACCGGGAACCGACGGCCGCGGACGGCGCGGCGATGCTGACGGACCTGCATGCCGAGCTCCGGTCCTATCCCGGTGAGCTTCCGCTCCTCTGCGCCAACGACGTGCCGCGCGGGCTGGCGCTGCTCGACGGCGCCGGTGGCGTGCTGAGCGCGGCGGAGGCCGACCTGCTCCGCGCCACGGCGGAGCGGCTGGCCCCGTTCCTGGCGGTGCCGGACGACGACTGGCGACCGGTGCACGGCGATGCCCATCCGGGCAACCTGGTCGCCACGCGGGACGGTCTGGTGTGGATCGACTTCGAGGACGTGTGCCGCGGCCCGGTCGAGTGGGACATCGTTACGATGATGGACGCCGGCGCCGAGGTGACCCACCATCGGCCCGATCCCGACCGCCTCGCCAGCTGTAGCCGGCTGCGGACCCTACAGGTGGCCTTGGCCCTCATCGTCTTCCACGACGACTTCGGCCGCCTGGAGGGCTGGGACCCGGCTCTTCGGGACCTGCTTGGCCGGCTCTCCACGGCCGACTGAGCCGTATTCCGGCTGATCGCGAAAACTCGGTCCGGCGGCGCCACCTGCCCGACTGGTAGAAGTACTCGTACGCATCCGTGCATGAAAGACGAGGTGGCACATGGCTCAGCAGGTTCGGGGCGTCATCGCCAGGTCGAAGGGCGAGCCCGTGGAGATCGAGACGATCGTCGTGCCCGACCCGGGGCCGGGCGAGGCGGTGGTCGAGGTCCACGCCTGCGGCGTCTGCCACACCGACCTGCACTATCGCGAGGGCGGCATCAACGACGAGTTCCCCTTCCTGCTCGGCCATGAGGCGGCCGGCACGGTCGAGTCCGTCGGTGCGGGCGTCACCGACCTCGCGCCCGGCGACTACGTGATCCTCAACTGGCGCGCGGTCTGCGGCACCTGCCGCGCCTGCCTGCGCGGGCGCCCCTGGTACTGCTTCTCGACGTTCAACGCCGGGCAGCCGATGACGCTCACCGACGGCACCGAGCTCTCGCCCGCCCTGGGCATCGGCGCGTTCGCCGAGAAGACGCTTGTCCATAGTGGACAGTGCACGAAGGTTCACCCGTCGGCGAGCCCGGCCGCCGCGGGACTGCTCGGCTGCGGGGTCATGGCCGGCATCGGCGCGGCAGTGAACACCGGCGGGGTCAGCCGCGGCGACAGTGTGGCGGTCATCGGCTGCGGCGGCGTGGGCTGCGCGGCCGTCGCGGGCGCCTCGATCGCCGGGGCCACGAGGATCGTCGCGATCGACGTCGACGAGCGGAAGCTCGAGTGGGCCAGGAAGTTCGGCGCCACCCACACGATCCACGCGAACGGCGTCGACGTCGTCGAGGCGGTCCAGGAGCTCACCGGCGGGTTCGGCGCGGACGTCGTGATCGAGGCGGTCGGCCGGCCGGAGACCTGGAAGCAGGCCTTCTACGCCCGCGACCTCGCCGGCACGGTCGTACTGGTCGGCGTGCCGACGCCGGACATGCGCCTGGAGATGCCGATGATCGACTTCTTCTCGCGGGGCGGCTCGCTCAAGTCCAGCTGGTACGGCGACTGCCTGCCCTCGCGCGACTTCCCCTACCTGATCGACCTCTACCGCCAGGGCCGGCTCGACCTCGACGCGTTCGTCACCGAGACGATCGCGCTCGACCAGGTCGAGGCGGCGTTCACCAAGATGCACCACGGCGACGTGCTGCGATCGGTGGTGGTCTTCTAGTGCCGGCACGGGTGGAGAAGGTCGTCACCTCCGGAACGTTCAACCTGGACGGCGGCAGCTGGGAGGTGGACAACAACGTCTGGCTCCTCGGTGACGACGAGCAGGTCCTGGTGATCGACGCCGCGCACGACGCGGGCACGATCGCCGCCGCGGCCGGTGGGCGTGAGGTGGTCGCGATCGCGTGCACGCACGCCCACGACGACCACGTCAACGCCGCGCCCGCGCTGTCGGCCAAGACCGGCGCGCCGGTCCTGCTGCACCCGGCCGACGACGTCCTCTGGCGGCTCACGCACGGCGACACCCGCCCGGCCGGCGAGCTCGCCGACGGCGACACGCTGTCGGTGGCCGGGGTCGAGGTCCAGGTGCTGCACACGCCCGGCCACGCGCCCGGCGCGGTGTGCCTGCACGTGCCGGCGCTCGGCGTGGTCTTCACGGGCGACACGCTGTTCAACGGCGGGCCCGGTGCCACCGGCCGCTCGCACTCGGACTTCGGCACGATCGTCGACTCCATCCGCGACCGGCTGCTGACGCTGCCGCCGGAGACCGTGGTGCACACGGGGCACGGCGAGGACACCGCCATCGGCGCCGAGGCCCCGCACCTGGGGGAGTGGATCGCCAGGGGCCACTAGAATAGGCTCATCTGTAGGATTGTCGACAATCCCAGACGAGGAGTGCCGATGGCTGAGCTGTCCCCGATTCTCAAGCAGGCGACGCCGGTGCTGGCCGAGCGCGGCGAGGGCGTGTACCTCTACGGCGAGGACGGGCGCCGGTATCTGGACTTCACCGCCGGGATCGGGGTGACGAGCACCGGTCACTGCCACCCTCGCGTGGTGGCAGCCGTCCAGGAGCAGGCCGCCAAGCTCATCCACGGCCAGTACACGACGGTCATGCACCGGCCGCTGCTGACGCTGTCCGAGCGGCTGGGCGCGGTCCTGCCCGAGGGCCTCGACGCGCTGTTCTACGTGAACTCTGGCAGCGAGGCCGTCGAGGCGGCGCTGCGCCTGTCCCGCCATGCCACCGGCCGCGCGAACGTCGTGGTCTTCCACGGCTCCTTCCACGGGCGGACCATCGGAGCGGCGTCGATGACCACGTCGGCCACGAAGTTCCGCGCGGGGTTCGCGCCGCTGATGGGCGGGGTCGTGGTGGCGCCGTTCCCGACCGCGTACCGGTACGGCTGGTCGGAGCAGGAGGCGACCCGGTTCGCGCTGCGCGAGTTGGACTACGTGCTGGCGACGATGTCCGCGCCCGCCGAGACCGCGGCGTTCTTCGTCGAGCCGGTGCTCGGCGAGGGCGGGTACGTGCCGGCGAACACGGAGTTCATGCAGGGACTTCGCGAGCGAGCCGACCGGCACGGGATCCTGCTCGTCGTCGACGAGGTGCAGACCGGTTTCGGCCGGACGGGCCGGTTCTGGGGCCATGACCACTTCGCTATCCGCCCGGACGTGGTGATCACGGCCAAGGGGCTCGCGAGCGGCTTCCCGCTGTCGGCGATCGCCGCGTCGCGCGATCTCATGTCCAAGGCGTGGCCGGGCTCGCAGGGCGGGACGTACGGCGGCAACGCGGTCGCGTGCGCGGCGGCGCTCGCCACGCTCGACGTCGTGCAGTCGGAGGGCCTGGTCGAGAACGCCGACCGGATGGGCGCGCGGCTGCGCGAGGGCCTCGCGAAGGTCGCCGCCGACGTGCCGGCGATCGGCGATGTCCGCGGCCTGGGCCTGATGCTGGGCAACGAGTTCGTCGACCGCGACGGCGAGCCGGACCCGGCCGCGGCCGCCCGTGCCCAGCAGGCCGCCGCGACGGCGGGGCTGCTCCTGCTGACGTGCGGCGCGGCGGGCAACGTGGTCCGGATGATCCCGCCGCTCGTCGTCACCGCGGACCAGATCGACGAAGGCCTGGCCCTGTGGCGGGAGGCGATCACGGCGGTCTGAGGCCGAGGCCGGCTCAGAGCCGGTCGGCGTACTGCTTCGCCAGCTCCTCGGTGCGGTCCTTCGGCCTCGGGCAGGGGACCTCGCCGTGGATGGCGGCGAACAGCAGCTCCAGCTGCACGTGCCACGCGGCCATCGCAGTCGCCCGCACATCCGCCAGCCGGGTCGGCACCGTCTGTGTCACCTCGGCCCGCACGCCCAGCCGGTCGTCGGACGTGATCGTCCAGCGGACGCGGCCGGCGGGCGCGCCGTCGTGTAGCCACTCGTACTCCAGCAGGCGCGGCCGGTTCACCTCGGTCAGCCGGCCCGCCGGCACGTACTCGTTGGTGGCCCGCGTCGGCGGCTCGCCACCGACCTCGGGTTCGGCCCCCTCGACGAGCAGCGCCCACACGTCCGCCGGCGGCTTCCACACCAGGTCCCGGGCGAAGTGCAGCTCCCACCCGTCCGCGACCGGCCGCGTCGAGCCGAAACCGAGGCCGAACTCCTCGATGTAGCGCTCCATGGGCGTGAGCCAGTCGCTTCGCGGCTCCACGGTCTCGCCGTTGAGCCGGGCCATCAGCTCGTCGAGGCACTGGTCCCAGCCGGCCGCCGTGCGGCCCGCGCCGAGCCGGCCGACCCAGCCGCCGCCGAGAGTGTGGGTGAACACCAGCCGGCAGCCGTCGCCGTCCGGGATCAGCTCGATGCGCAGCACGTCGGCGTTCCACCGGAACATGTAGACCCGCGGCGGGTCGACCTCGAGCACCTCGCCGTCCCACGACCCGTCCACGACCGCCTCCGCCGGGAACGTGAACCGCATCGGCGCGCCGGGGCGTAGCTCGGCCTCGACCGTCGCGGGGAACCAGTGGGCCATCTCGGCCGGATCGGTGACCGCCCGCCACACCTTGGCGGGCGAGTGGCGCAGCCGGCGTTCGAGGCGCAGCACGGGCTGCCCGTCGATCGTCCGCAAAGTCGCACCCTCGGTCACGGCGAATCAGTCCTCCATCTCGTCCAGACGTCGTTCCAGGGCATCCAGGCTGGCCGTCCACATGCGACGGTACGGCTCCAGCCAGGCGTCGATCTCGGCGAGCGGCTCCAGCCGCAGCCGGTACAGGCGGCGTTGCGCGTCCTGCCGCACCTCGACCAGCCCGGCGCCGCGCAGGACCTTGAGGTGCTTGGACACCGTCGGCTGGGTCAGGGCCAGCCGCTCGACCAGCTCGCCGACCGGCCGCTCGCCGCCGCGCAGGAGATCGAGGATCTCTCGCCGCCGTGGCTCGGCCAGTACTTCGAACGTTGATGCCACGTGAGCAATATAGCCCAACTGGCATGTGCTGGCCAAGTCCCAGCCCACGCCGATGCTCCGACGCCAGCGACAACGGCCACGCATGGTCAGGGCGTTGAGTCGCGCCAAGGCCCATCAGGCAGCAAAGCGGCGAGCACGGCCGGCAGCCGCGGCGGCTTGAGCCGATCCGGCAACGAATCCAGGTCAGACCACAAGACCCAGGCGTACTCATGCAGGTTGACCTGCTCGTCGGCAAGTAGGCCGGTTCGCGCCACGGGCCGGTCGCTCCTCGACGAAACAGGCCACGAAGAAATGCTCCGGACCAACGAACCGGTCGCCGTGCCACGCACATCACGCTCGACCAGCACCGACCGGTCGCGGACCTCGGCCGGGTCCAGCCCGGTCTCCTCGACCAGCTCACGCCGTGCCGCCTTCAACGGCGTTTCGCCCGGTTCGACACCTCCACCGGGCGGCTCCCAAAGCCACGCCCCATCGAACGGATCACGCCAGCGCAGGAGAAGCACACGGTGGGCGGCGTCCACCGTGTGCCGCGGGCCGGTGCCTAGGTGCCTCCACCTCCGTCACGCCGTGACACGGTCGGCGCCGAGCAGACCGGTGAAGAACCCGGTCACCTCGGCACGTGCAGGGCCCCGCCCACCGGCGTGCCTGGCGAGCTTGACCTTCGACTCGCCGCGCAGCATCAGGAAGGTCATCTTGCGTGCCTCGCCGCTGAGCCGCACGTGCACGACATCCGCGAGCGGGATCACCCGCGCACCGTCGGCGGCGTGCTCGGCCGGGGTCCTCGCGGCGATGCCGGCCTGGTACTCGTTGAGCACGTCCGGCGTGGCGGTGTTGGTGCGCAGCCCGCGCCCGCTCGGCCTGCGCACGATGACCAGGCTCTCCGGGTAGCCGAGGAGGTCGACGGCGCTGGCGCGCAGGAACATCCACGGCAGCAGGCTCGCCGGCTTTGGCGGCCGGGTGGCCGGCATCGGGGGTGGCACGAAGTCGAGCCGGCTCGACTGTAGTGCGGCGACGCCGAACGGGTCGTCCGGCGTGGGTGTGGTGGGCAGCAGCGGCATACCGTTCTCGTCGACGACCACCGGGCGAAGCCAACCGACCTGGTACCGGTAGCGGCCGGTGGACACGGCGGCGGCCCTGACCAGGGCGCGCACGGCGGACGCCACCACCGGTCCGCCGGGTGAGCCCGCCGAGACCTCGACCGGGCCGTCGGCTCCGAGCAGTGCACCGGCCAGGTTCGCGGCGTAGCCGTGCTCCAGGAGCCAGAGCACGCTGTGCCCGTTGGCGCCGCGCTGTCTGGTCACCTGCTCCGCCGAAGCCAGCAGGTGCCGAGTCTCGTGCAGGTCGCGTTCCCCGAGGGCGCGGGCGAACAGCGTGGGCCAGTCGAGCAGCGGGCGATCCGGCCCCGGGACACCGACGAGCGGCGCGTACACCTGCGGCACGGCGAGGTTGCCGAGCAGTGCCAGCGCCGGCCGCCGGTCCGGCCGTTCGGCTACGTCGGGCGCGTCCCGCAGGGCGGCCACACGCTCCACTGTGGAGGGATGGCTGTCGAACGGATCCGTGTGGTCGGCGTGGTTGCGGACGTCTCTGAAGCGTGCGATGAGCTGCTGGATCTCCGGTTCCGCGAGGTAGCTGGCGAAGCCCCCGGCAACGTCGCTCGGTACGGCGACGATCTCGCTCGCCAGGTCGCTGACCCGTTCGGCGTAGCTGGACCACGCCTGGTCGATCGCCGGGACCAGGCACAAGGTGTCGGCCACCCCGGCCCGGCCTACCACGGTCGCGGAGATGCGGTCGGCGCTGAGCTCCTGCCGGCGCTGCTCGGCCAGGCTGAGCCGCAGGTACCACGCCAGCATCCGGCGGTAGAGCCGGTAGTGCACGCTGCCCCGCTGGAACTCCTCGACGACGTGGCCGATGGTCTTGCTGCCGCGCAGTGCGAACGCGCCCCATCTGGTGTCCCCATTGGTGAAATGGCCGAGCTCGTGGGCGAGCACCGCGGCGAGCTGCTGCACGGTCAGGGCAACCAGCCACGGGTGTCCGATCCCCAGCGTCCGGCGGCCGGTGCGCAGGCCGAGCCAGCGTGACCGCTCGTTCACTCGCGCCGTCGACTCCGGCAGCAGCCGGATCTCGTCCGGAGGCGGCACACCAACCCGTCGGGCCACGTCGTCCACGAAGGACCACAGCTGCGGCGCTCGGTCGCGCGGCAGCCGCACTCCATCGGTCATCGGCCGGTCGCGGAGCGCCCGGATCATCCCTCGGATCGTGCTCACCAGCATGAACAGGCCGAGCAGGATGCTGAAGATGATGATCGCCTGGCGGCCCCAGTCCACCCGGCGCAGCACAAAGGACGAGGTGGGGGCGTCGGTCACCAACCCCAAGAACACACCGAAGCCGATCAATGCGGCGGAGATCGCCAGGCCGCTCAGCGGGACGATGATCAGCAGAATCGCCGCGGCGAGCGAAGAGCGAAACATTCTCATGTTTCGCGGAGCATACTCGACCGGCAACAGTCCTCTGAGGTCAGCCCCGCGGGGAGGCGGAACCGGGCAGACTCGGCCGGCAGGGGGTCTCCGCCGTCGCGGTCGTGGCCGGGACGGGCGGTTGGTGCAGACTCGCGCGTGCTGGTCGGCGCGGGTGGCCTTTCGATACCGTCCTGGTGGGGATTGTGACGGCGTCGAGCGGCGCTCAGTGCATGCCATTCCGGCGCGGATGTTGGCAACCCGAGATTCGTCGCGTTCACCCGGCTGCTTCCGAGCACAGGGGTGCCGAGTTGACCGCATCACCCGCACCCTCTGGCTGGATGGCTGCTGTGGTCGGTGCGCCGGGCGCTGGATGAGGGTGAACCATGGGTTACCGGTGCGATCGGCATGATGATGCCCGCGTTGAAGAGGTCGCAAGGGATGTGTCTCGCGATTTCCGCGCGGGGATATCGCCGATTTCGACTCGAATATCGTGAAAGGTTCGATGCCGATCGAGACGGTGCGAAACGCACGGAACACGACGATTGCTCGTCCGCGAGATAACCGTGCTTCGGTGGGAGGGGCGTCCGGATCTGGTGTTCGCGCGCGCCGTTCGGGACAACGGCCTGACCGATGACGAGGCCGTTCGATCCGTGCCAGCTCGCCCGCCCGATCAACGCTCTAGGCGGACAGGACGTCGAGGAGGCGGGTGACCTCGTCCGCGACCGCGGCACGGCCGGCCGCGAGGTAGCCGCGCGTGTCGACGACCTGTGGGTTCTCGGCCAGGTACGCGCGCACGGCGGCGGTGAACGCCTTGTTCAGCTGGGTCGCGATGTTGATCTTCGTCAGGCCCGCGGCGACGGCGCTCGCAAGGTCCGCGTCCGGCACCCCGGACGAGCCGTGCAGTACCAGGGGGACCGGCACGGCCTCGTGCAGGCGGGTGATCAGCTCCAGGTCGATCGCCGCGTCGCGGGTGAGCATGGCGTGCGACGTGCCCACTGCCACGGCGAGCGCGTCGACCCCGGTGGCCTCGACGTACGCGCGGGCCTCGGCCGGATCGGTCCGCGCGCCGGGCGCGTGCACGCCGTCCTTGCCGCCGACCTCGCCCAGCTCCGCCTCCACGTACACGCCGTGCGCATGGCAGTGCGCCACGACGTCCGAAGTGGACGACACGTTGTCCGCATAGGACATCGTGGAGGCGTCGTACATTACCGAGCCGAGCTCCAGTCGCACGGCCTCGTGCACGAGGGTCACATCCGTGGCGTGGTCGAGGTGCACGGCCACGGGCACCGACGCCGTCCGCGCGACCGCGAGCGTCGCGAGCGCGAGTGGTTCCAGCGCGCCGTGGTAGCGCACGGCGTTCTCGCTGACCTGCAACACCACCGGCGCGCCCGCCGCCTCCGCGCCCGCGACCAGCGCCTCGGCGTGCTCGAGCTGGATCACGTTGAACGCGCCGACGCCGCGGCCGTCCCGCGCGGCGGCACCAACGATCTCAGCGGTCGGCGTCAGCATCGAGGTCCTCCACCGAGACGAGCGGCACCAGGCTCCGGTAGATGTCCAGGTCGACGTCGCCGGCGAGCGGGCAGGCCACCGCGGCGGCGGACAGCGCCACGGCGTTCGCGAGCTGAGCCGGCCACGGCGAACCCGTGGCCAGGCCGGCGGCGAGCGCGGCGACACACGCGTCACCCGCGCCGGTTGGGTTGCCACGCAACGGTTCCGGCGCGGCCGCACGCCACGAGCCGTGACCGGTGACCGCCAGCAGACCGTCGGCACCCCGCGACGCGACGACCGCCCCCGCGCCGCGCTCGCGCAGCCGCCGCGCCGCGACGACCGGGTCGGCGACACCGGTGGCCGCCAGCTCGTCCGCGTTGGGCTTCACCACCCGCGGGCGCGCGGCGACGCCCTCGAGCAACGGCGGGCCGGAGGTGTCGAGGATCGCCGGCGTGCGCGTCGCGCCGAGCAGCTGGGCGTAGACGTGGTCGGGGAGCCCGGGTGGCAGGCTGCCGGACAGCACCACGACCTCCGCACGGGAGGCGAGCTCGTGGTACCGATCGGTGAACCACATCCAGTCCTCGATGGACAGCCGCGGCCCGGGTTCGTTGAATGCCGTCGCCGAATCGTCCTTTGTGGACACAATGGTGACGGTCCGGCGGGCCGGCGCGGACGGCTCGACGAGCGCCTCCTGGATCCCCGCGGCCGCGAGGTCGGCCCGGATGGCGCTGCCGGTGTCGCCGCCGGCGAAGCCGGTGACCAGCGTGTCGTGGCCGAGCGCGTGCAGCACCCGGGCCACGTTGACGCCCTTGCCGCCGGCCCGCGCGCCGCTCGGCTCGGCCCGGTGCGTGCCGCCCGGCACGAGCGTTGGCACGTGGTAGGTCACGTCGAGCGCGGCGTTCAGCGTGACGGTCAGGATCACGCCGGCCCCTCGGCTCGCCCGCTCACTGCCTGCCAGGCCATGATCGCCGAGCCGATGCAGCCCGCGTTGTCGCCGAGCGACGCGGGCACCAACTTCGGCACGCGCTGGAACGTCAGCCGGCCGACCAGCGCCTCCCGCAGCGGCGCGAGCAGCGTGTCGCCGGACTCGGCCAGGCCGCCGCCGATCGCCACGATCTCCGGTGCGAACAGCGTGCACGCCGTGGTCAGCGCGGCGGCGAGCCCTTCGACCGCGCGGCCCCACACGGCCACCGCGTCCGGGTCGCCGGCTCGCACGGCGTCGGCCACGTCCGCCGCGCGGATCACGGGCCGGCCGGTGATCTCGGCGTAGCGGCGGGCGATGTGCATCGCCGACGCGACGGTCTCCAGGCAGCCGCGGGTCCCGCAGCCGCAGACCGTCCCTTGTGGATCGACGACGATATGGCCGATCTCGCCCGCGTAGCCGTCGGCGTCGAGCCGGTGGTCGTCGACCAGCACGGCCGCGGCGATGCCGGTGCCGATCGGCATGAACATCGCGTTGCGCACACCGGTGGCCGCGCCGACGGTGAACTCGGCGAGCCCGCCGGTCCGCACGTCGTGGCCGAGTGCGACGGGCATGCCGGCGGCCTCGCTCAGCAGCGCGCGCAGCGGCAGCTCCCGCCAGCCGAGGTTGACCGCGGCCCGCGCCACGCCCTGCCGCTCATCGATGATCCCGGGTGCCGCGACCCCGACCCCGCACACGGTGGCGGTGCCGGCGGCGCTCCGCAGCTCCTCGATCAGCTCGGCGATCTGGTCGACGTCGACGCTGCCGGCGACTCGCCGGGTGGCCGTGCGGTGGGTGTGCACCACGCGCAGGTCCTCGGCCACGAGCGCGGTCTTGATCGAGGTGCCGCCGACGTCGATGGCCGCGACCAGCTGTCCTGCCTTGAGGTCTCCATCCACGTGGTGGAATGTAGCCCCTCCCAACCGCACCCAAGGGGAACGGGACGCAACCCAGCCACAAGTACGTGACCAAACAGAACTGTCACTCCCCAAACGCGACCAAGACTTAAATTCCGGGGAGGCGGAATGGTATGCCGGACGGCATCGCCTCGGCGAGGTTGCTCGCGAAGGCGCTGTCCTTGATGCCGAGGCTGGCGGAGCCGAAGTCGGCGCCGGTCAGCGTGTCGCGGATGCCGGCCGGGAACCTGTCCCAGCTGACCAGGGCCGGGTAGTGCCAGGCGTCGTGGTGGTTCTCCGGATCCTCGTCCGCGCCCGCGAGCCGGAAGCAGTGCGTGGTCGGGCCGTCCTTGTGGTAGACGATCTTCGGGTGCGTGCCCTCCCAGGCGACCTCGGACCGGGGGAAGACGTCGTAGTCGCCGTGCCGGGAGACCGACACGTACTGCGCCTCGCCGTCGCTCACCCACACCACGACGTGCTCGATGTCGTGCCGGTGGCCGAACGGGTCCCAGCCGGAGACCGCCTGGTCCTTCTCGAAGTACAGGTCGTACAGGTGGGCGCACCAGCCGTTGTTGCACATGGACCGGGCGTAGGAGTTCGTGTTGTCCAGGTCGGACTGGTCGTGGCACTCGCCGTCAAGCGCGCCGGACGGGTTCAGCCCCGGGTTGAGCGCCCCGTCCGGACCGATCGCCGGGGTGGGGTAGCAGCCGTCCCCGTCGTAGTCGAACGCCGGCTGCCACTTGCCGTCCTCGTCGGTGAAGTTCGCCGGCAGGGCGGTGGGCGGCTCCGCCCACGCGACGGCCGATGCGGCGAGCATCACCGCGGCGGCTCCGACAATGACGGTGAAAGTGCGCGACACGGCCCTCATCGGCCCAGCGAACCAGCCGGGTGATCATCCGCGGCACCGACGAACGGACCGTCTTGTTCCCTGTTGTTCCCAGTTTCCGCGCGGTCTCAGGTGCGGTGGCCCAGCATGCTCAGTACCAAGTCGGCGTACTGGCGGCCGAGCATCGTCGGCGACGGCTTGCTGGTGGGGGAGTACCAGCGGGCCACGTCGATGCCGAGCGAGAGCACCGCGCGGGCCGCGGTCCGCACGTCCGGCACCGCGAACACGCCCCCGTCCACACCGCGCGTGATCACGTCCCGCACGAGCCGCTCGGTGCGCCGCCGCAGGTCCGCGACGGTCTCGTACTCGTCGGGCGGCAGCGCGTGCAGCTCGTGCTGAACCACGCGGGCGACCACGTGCCGCTTGGCGTGCCAGGCCACGAACCTCTCGACCAGCGTGCGCATCGTGGCCACCGGGTCCGGGTCCGCGGCCACGATCGACTCGACCATCGTCAGCGTGCGCTGGTGGCCGCTGCGGCTGATCGCGAACAGCACCGCCGACTTCGCCGGGAAGTGCACGTACAGCGCGGCGGGACTCATGCCGGCCGCGGTCGCGATGTCACGGGTGGTCGTGGCGTGGTAGCCGCGCTCGGCGAACGACTCCACCGCGGCGGCCATGAGCCGGCGTGCCGCCTCCGGCCGGATGTCCGGCCACAGCTCGTCCGGGATCGGCAGCTGGGTCACGCCGGCAGGTTCGCCAGCGGGGCGAGCAGCCGGCGGTGCCGGCCCGGGGTGCCGAGTGCGAGCTGGTCCGCCTTGGCCCGCTTGAGGTACAGGTGCGCCGGGTGCTCCCACGTCATGCCGATCCCGCCGTGCAGCTGCACGCACTCCTCGGCCGCGTGCACCGCGACGTTCGAGCACAGCGAGTTCGCGATGCTCGCGGCGAGCCGTGCCTCGTCGGAGGTACCGGGCGTGTCGGCGGCGGCGCGCGCGGCCGCACGGGCCAGCGCGATCTCCTGCCACAGGTCGGCGAGCCGGTGCTTGAGCGCCTGGAACGAGCCGACCGGCCGGCCGAACTGGTGGCGCTCCTTGAGGTAGGCCACCGTCGTCGTCAGACACCACTCCGCGATCCCGACCTGCTCGGACGCCAGCAGACCCGCCGCTGTCCACAGTGCACCATCCAATGCGGACTCGGCGGTGCCGGGGAGAACGGTGGACGACACCGCGTCGAACGAGACGTCCGCGACCGGCCGGGTCAGGTCCAGCGACACCACCGGTGTCACGCTCACCCCGTCCTGGCCGACCGGCACCGCGTGCAGCCGTGGGCCCGCGGCACCCACGGCCGGCACGATCAGCACGTCTGCGGGGAGCGCGTCGCCGATCGAGCGGACCCGGCCGCGCAGCGTGTCGCCATCAGCCTCCACAGTGGATGGAAACGACGAACCCGGTGTGGCGCCGAGGGAAACGGCGAGCGCACCGACCACCCGCCCGGAGCCGAGCTCGTCGAGCAGCTCGCGCACGGCGTCGGTCGGCTCGCAGCCGAGCAGCGCCGTGGTGGCCAGTACCGCGCTGCCGAGGAAGGGCACCGGCGCGACGGAGCGGCCGAGCTCCTCCATGACCACCGCGACCTCCCGGGTGGACGCCCCCTGCCCGCCGAGCTCCTCGGGAACGTGCAGCGCGCCCGCGCCCAGCTCGCCGGTGAGCGTGCGCCACAGGTCGAGGTCGTAGGGCTTGTCGGTCTCGCAGCGGGCCAGGATGGCGTCCGGCCGCGCGCGGTCCGCGAGCAGGTCGCGCACGCTCGCCCGGAGCTGGTCCTCGACGTCGGAGTAGAGCAGGTTCACCGCGGCAGGTCCTTCCACGCGACCTTGGTGTCGACCCGCGCCTCGGCGGGCAGCCCGAGCACGCGCTCGGCGATGATGTTCCGCAGCACCTCCGAGGTGCCGCCCTCGATCGAGTTGCCCTTGGCCCGCAGGTAGCGGTAGCCGGCATCACGCCCGGTGAAGTCGACCAGGTCCGGCCGGCGCATCGTCCAGTCGTCGTAGCGCAGACCGTCCTCGCCGAGCATCTCCACCTCGAGTGCGGTCAGCTGCTGGGAGAGCCGGGCGAAGGCGAGCTTCATGGCCGAGCCATCCGGGCCGGGTGAGCCGACCGCGAGCCGCTGGCGCAGCCGAATCCCGGCCAGCCGCAACGCCTCGGCCTGTACCCACAGGTCGAGCAGCTGGTCGTGCAGCTCCGGCGTGCGCTTGTCCGGGTTCTCCCGCCACGTGTTCGCGACCGTGCCGATCATGCCGCCCTCACGGGGGACCGGCCGGCCGCCGATCGCGACGCGCTCGTTCATCAGCGTGGTCTGCGCGACCTTCCAGCCCTCGCCGACCGCGCCGAGCCGGTCGGTGTCGGGGATCCACGCGTCGGTCATGAAGACCTCGTTGAACTCCGCCTCGCCGGTGATCTGGCGCAGGGGCCGGACCTCGACGCCCGGCTGGATCATGTCGAGGACGAAGTAGGACAGGCCAGCGTGCTTGGGCACGTCCGGGTCGGTGCGGGCGAGCAGGATCGCCCACTTCGCGGTGTGCGCGCTGGAGGTCCACACCTTCTGGCCGGTGAGGCGCCAGCCGGCCACGCCGTCCTTGGTGTCGGGCACCGCCCGGGTGCCGGCCGCGGCGAGGTCGGAGCCCGCACCCGGCTCGGAGAACAGCTGGCACCACACCTCCTCGCCTGTCCACAGTGGACGAAGCAGGCGCCGCTTCTGCTCGTAGGTGCCGAAGGCCAGGATGGTCGGCGCCGCCATGCCGAGCCCGATGCCGATCCGGCGCGGGTCGTTGTCGGGTGTGCCGGCGAGCTCGGCCTCGACGACGTTCTGCGGCTCCCGGGCGAGCCCCAGCCCGCCGAGCCCCTCGGGGAAGTGCACCCAGGCGAGCCCGGCGTCGAACCGCGCTCGCAGGAAGTCCATCCGGTCCATGGTGGACGGATCGTTGGCGGCCAGGAACTCGCGTGTCCGCTCGCGCAGCTGGTCGGGGGTCATGGCACGTAGAGCGCCATGGTCTCGGCGACGCAGGCGGGTTTCCCGCCGCCCTCGATCTCGATCGTGGTGCGGACGGTGATCTGCTTGCCCTGCGGCTTGTCGACGACGTCGACCAGCTCGGCGCTCGCCCGCACCCGCGACCCGACCGGCACGACCGCGGGGAAGCGGACCTTGCCGAGGCCGTAGTTGATGCCCATGCTGATGCCGTTCACCTGGTAGATCTGCTTGCCCAGCATGGGAATCAGCGAGAGCGTGAGGTACCCGTGGGCGATCGTGGCGCCGAACGGGCCCTGTTTCGCCTTCTCGGCGTCGACATGGATCCACTGGTGGTCACCGGTGGCGTCGGCGAACGTGTCGATCCGGTCCTGGGTGACTTCGAGCCAGTCGCTGTGACCGAGCTGCTCGCCCTTGGCCGCGTCCAGCTCGTCGAGGTTCGCGAAGGTGCGCATGTCAGTCCTTTGGTCCGCCCGCTACGTAGATCACCTGGCCGGAGATGAAGCCGGACTCCTCGCCCGCGAGGAACGAGACCAGGGCCGCGATGTCCGCCGGCTGTCCGACGCGCTGGACCGGGATCGTGGCCGCGGCCGCCTTCTTGAAGTCCTCGAAGTCGACCTCGAGCCGGGCCGCGGTCGCGGCGGTCATGTCGGTCTCGATGAAACCGGGTGCGATCGCGTTGACTGTCACGCCGAACTTTCCGAGCTCGATGGCCAGGGTCTTGGTGAAGCCCTGCATGCCGGCCTTGGCGGCGGAGTAGTTGGCCTGGCCGCGGTTGCCGAGGGCGGAGGTGCTGGAGAGGTTGACGATGCGTCCCCAGCCCTGTTCGGTCTGGTGCTTCTGCACCTCGCGACTCATCAGGAAGGCGCCGCGCAGGTGGACGCCGAGGACGGCGTCCCAGTCGCCCTCGGTCATCCTGAACAGCAGGTTGTCGCGGGTGATCCCGGCGTTGTTGACGAGCACGGTCGGTGGCCCGAACTCCCCGGCGACCCGGTCGACGGCCGTCGTGACGGCGTCCGCGTCGGTGACGTCGGCGCCGATGCCGATGGCCTGGCCGCCCTTGTTGGTGATCGCCTCGACGGTGGCGGCGCAGGAGTCCTCGGTGAGGTCGATGACCCCGACGGCGAATCCGTCCTGCGCGAGTCGCTGGGCGACCGCCGCCCCGATGCCCCGAGCGGCACCGGTGACGATCGCGACACGGGAGTGAGCCACGGTGTTGTTCCTCCACTGTGGGTTGCGTCAACTAAGCAAGCGCTTAGGAAGCTACCGGGCGATCGGGTGGACGGCAACAGTCCTGTGAGCCACGGGTCACTCGCGGTCGCGAGTCGCCGGTCCCTGGCTGATGCCGGCCGGAGCCGCGGCCCGCGGCCTCGCCGTACCTACCCGGCACCACCGACCGTTTCGGCGTGCGAGCCGACGCGGATCCGGGTCGGGCCCGATTGAACGGTCCATTCAATCGGGGTGGGGCCCCCCGATATCCACGCTACTGGCGGACACCGACAAGTCCGGCGTGCGCACGCGAATCTGTGGACAGCCGCTCGACTTGTGGACAACCGCGAGGGGGTCCCCCTGTTTCCAGCCTACCGGTGACCATTGACGGTTTCGGTGGGCCGGGAGCGGGCCTGGGGACAACCGCCGGGTCAGAAGTCGAAGCCGCCGGGTTTGGCGTTGCGGTCGGCGATCAGGCCAGCCAGCGTGGCGATCGCGATCTCCGGTGGCGTGCGGGAGCCGATGTTCAGGCCGATCGGTCGGTGGACGCGGGCGATCTTGTCGTCCGGGACGCCCAGGTCCTTGAGCGCGGCCACGTGCGGGCCGGGGTGGCGCGGGTTGCCCATGATGCCGACCCACCGCACGTCTCGTTCCAGCGCGTCGCGCAGGTAGACGCCCAGCTCGGGGCGGTGGTGGTCGGTCACGATGACGTCGGTGTCGCCGTCGATGTCGTCGGGCAGACGGGAGACGACCGTCGTCGCGGCGTCCTCGTCGTTCGTGACCCGGCCGCGCTCCGGTTCGACCAGCGTCGTGTGGTAGCCGAGGTCGCGACCGTAACGGAGAAGGTAGTCGGCCACGGGCGAGGCGAACACCGCCACCAGCGTGCGTGTCTCGGGCGGGCCGTCCGCGTCGCCGTGCGCGACCGCGCAGGCGGCGTCCGTGGTGTCGGTGTCCATACGCTTAGGGTGGCACGCGTGCCAGCGAACGTCACATTGCCGTACAACGGGTTGCTGCTCGATCGCGCCGGGGCGCGACGCGCCGATCCGGACTGGGTCGGGCGGGTGCGAGCCCACCCGGCCACCCGGGTGCTGGCGTTCTGGCGCGACCGGTGCCTCACCGCGAGCGGTCGGCTCGTGACGGTCGAGGACCGGGACGAGGCGGTGTTCCTCGGCCGGGACGGCGACGTCGGCGTGTTCGCCGCCGATCTGTCCGATATGGACGAGGCGGACGCTCTCGCGGCGGTCGGCGCGGACGCCGTCACCGACGTGCGCGCGCTGTTCGCCACGGTCGACGCTCAGGAGGCCGCCGCCCTCGCGTACGCGCGCGGCATGCTCCACTGGGCACGCAACCAGCGCTTCTGCGGCGCGTGCGGCAGTCCCACCGATCCCCGGCACGCCGGGCACCAGCGCGTCTGCCGCGGGTGCGGCAAGCTCCTGTTCCCGCGCATCGAGCCTGCGGTGATCATGCTCGTCGAGGCGCCGAACCCGCCGCGACGCTGCCTGCTCGCCCGGCACCGGGGCGCCGCGCCGAACGCCTACTCCACGCTCGCCGGGTTCGTCGAGATCGGCGAGAGCCTCGAGGACGCGGTGCGCCGCGAGCTCGCCGAGGAGGCCGGCGTACGGGTCAGGTCCGTGAGCTACCAGGCGTCGCAGGCGTGGCCGTTCCCGTCCGGGATCATGGTCGGCTTCCGCGCGATGGCCGAGTCCGACGATGTCTCGGTGGACCGCGAGGAACTGCTCGAGGCGCGCTGGTTCACCCGCGACGAGCTGCTGGCACTGCTCGCGGTGCACCGGGCCGAGGGCCTGGACCGGCCCGACTCGATCGAGGCCTTTCTCATCGCGAGCTGGCTCGACGGGGAGTAGCCCCATTGCGGCGCGGGCGCGGCCGCCCGAGGATCACCGCATGGGCCGGGTCTTCGACGAGCTCGTGGCCGAGGCGGACGCGGCATGGGTGGACGGGTGGGACTTCTCGTGGCTGCACGGCCGGGCCACCGAAGAGCGCCCGTCGTGGGGTTACGTCCGGCTGATGGCCGGCCGCATGGCCCGCGCACGGGTGGCGCTGGACATCCAGACCGGCGGCGGCGAGGTGCTCGCGACCGCTCCGCGGCTGCCACCGGTCACCGTCGCGACCGAGGGCTGGCCGCCGAACCTCCTGGCGCGGCGGCACGGCTCGGTCCGCGAGGCGTCACCGTCGTCGCCGACCGGGGGGAACCCCGCTCCCATTCGTCGGGGACGCGTTCGATCTGGTCGTGAGCCGGCACCCGGTGCGCGCCTGGTGGGATGAGATCGCCCGCGTGCTGACGCCCGGCGGCGTCTACCTGTCCCAGGAGGTCGGCCCGGCCAGCATGATCGAGCTGGCCGAGTACTTCCTCGGCTCGCAGACCGAGGACAAGCGCAACACCCGGCACCCGGACCGCACCCGTGCGGCCGCCGAGGCCGCCGGGCTCGAGATCGTGGACCTGCGTACGGAGCGACTGCGCGCCGAGTTCCACGACGTCGGCGCGGTGGTCTACTTCCTGCGCAAGGTGATCTGGATCGTGCCCGGCTTCACGGTGGCGGCCTACCGCCCGCGGCTGCGGGAGTTGCACGACCTGATCGAGGCCGAGGGGTCGTTCGTCGCGTACTCGTCGAGGACCCTGGTGGAGGCGCACAAGCCTGCTTGATGTGCGGGTCTTGATCGGATTGGTGGCGCGGATCCCGCGTGACGATCTGGATCCATCCCCGGTCAAACCACTACGACGATGTTGAGCGGGCCGGCGACGATGCCTCAGGTCGGCAGCGCTCCCTTCGTCGACCCGACGACCGCGCCGGGCGCTCTACCGGCTGCCGGGGTGACGGTCTCGGTGATCGATCCACCCCGCTCACAGGTACTTGGATGGCACGTCCCACCGGGCAGCGGTCAGCCATTGTCGTCCCCGCCGGGCGCGTAATGGTGCGCTCCGAACGCGATAGCCGCGGCGAGGTCCTCGTCACTCGTTCCCCAGGCAGCCTGGATCGCGGGCCCCCAGGCGTGGCAGCTGCGGGTGGCGAATTCCTTCCCCTCGGGGCTGTCCTCCCACGTAGCGGGGTCAAACCGCACGCCGTGCAGGAAGAGGTCGAGGCCGAGCAGCGTGAGGTCCCAGCCGCAGCCGATTCCGATCGTGGCGCCGGGCCCGTAGGCGCGCACCAGTTCGTCGACGATCTCGGCTGGCGACGCGTGCTCCAACTCCAGAACGGTGCCGCCGTCACCGTCGGGTGCGAAGCGGACCTCGACCTCGGTGGCCATGCCCTCGCCGAGCCTCCAGGTCACCTTGATCAGGCGAGGCTCATCGCAGCGCAGGATCTCCCCGCCGGCGTTGTCCTTGAGCTGGAACGTGCCGCCGAGCCGTAGGTCGCCCTCGATCGGGGCCAGCCATCGGCTGATTCGGTCGGGGTCCGTGCAGGCGTTCCACACGTCCTCGATCGGGGCCTCGTAGCCGCGGCGCAGCAGCAGCGACCGCCCTTCGCCGGTGGCGACCGGCAGGTTGCCGATCTCCCGCTGAGTGGCGTTGACCTGGTTGACGATGTCGATCACGTGTCTGCCTCGCCCTTCGTAGAAAGATTGTCCGCCGGTAGACGGCGTGCCGGCGGGTTTGTTGCGTTGGTGTCGGCGTTCGCGCCGGCCGCGCGCGAGTTCGGTGCCCAACGCGTCCAGACGCTGACTCCAGAACCGGCGGAAGGGCTTCAACCAGTGTCGACCTCCCGTAGTGGCGAGTCGCTCCAGAATGCGGCGCTTCACCAGGTCGCAGAGGACGTCGAAAGGCCCACCCGACATCAAGAATATCACTTGAAACTTATATAAGTCAAGTGTGAAAATTGCGCGTCATGCGGTGGCCATCGAGCCCCGGCTCGACAGCCGGGCGGAGTCCAGTGATTTCCGCGGGACCGGGGTCAGGCTGCGAGGGCTGTGCTTGCTGATCACCTGGTTGACTGTGCTTTCTTCATAGCTTTCTTCGTAGGCTGAATCTCACACGTGCTGGACAGGAGGCTGAGGTGGCCGAGACGACGGTGGTCGAGGTGATGGCCGAGTTGGCCGCGTTCGAGGACTCGAAGGCACGCGAGGTGAACGAGAAACACGGTGACGATCACGGTGTGAACCTCGGCAAACTGCGCGCGCTCGCGAAGCGGCTGAAGACGCAGCAGGACCTCGCACGCCAGCTCTGGGAGACGGATGACACCGCGGCGAGACTGCTGGCGATCCTGATCTGCCGCCCGAAGGCGTTCGAGCGTGACGAGTTGGACGTCATGTTGCGTGAGGCGCGTACCCCCAAGGTGCACGACTGGCTCGTGAACTACGTGGTGAAGAAGAACCCGCACTCCGAAGAGCTGCGCATGGCCTGGTCCGCCGATCCGGATCCAGTGGTCGCGAGCGCCGGCTGGGCGCTGACCACCGAACGCGTGGCGAAGAAGCCCGCGGGCCTCGACCTCGCAGGACTGCTCGACGTCATCGAGGCGGCGATGAGAGACGCCCCGGATCGCCTGCAGTGGGCGATGAACCACTGCCTGGCTCAGATCGGGATCGAGCACGCCGAGCACCGCGCCCGTGCGATCGACATCGGTGAGCGCCTGGAGGTGCTCAAGGACTACCCGACTCCTCCGAACTGCACGTCTCCGTTCGCGCCCATCTGGATCACCGAGATGGTGCGCCGACAGCACGACAGGTAGGAAGGGTTCGCGCTCGCGCTCGTACCGCTACTCCTCAGAACCCGGCGTCCCAATACGAATCGGCCGTGAGGGACCTGGAGTCCAGTGATTTCCGTCGGAACCGCACATCGTCGCGATCAATGAGTCGCTCCGACCAGGCTAAAGCACGGTTTATTCGTCAGTGCGGCGTCATCTCCTTCCGGCGCCGGCTGACCGGCGTCAGGTTCGCGTCTCGTGTGCAGGGGTCGTCGAGCGGGGCTTCGGTGTGGTCGATGTCGTCTTCCATGATCGGTCTGTCGCAGTAGGGGCACGAGCAGCTATCGCTCATGCGTTCGATACTATCGGATTGTGTGGTGGGCGGCAAGGAACGGGAAGGGGGTTTAGACCTGGGGCGATCACGGGGACACTGGGAGCTGGAGGTGACGTCATGCGCTTCCGGGATCGGGTGGATGCCGGCCGCCGGATGGCCGAGCATCTGGGCCACCTGCGTGCCGAGGACACCGTCGTAGTCGGACTTCCGCGGGGTGGCGTCCCGGTCGCGGCCGAGATCGCCGCCGCGTTGGGCGCGCCGCTCGACATCGTGCTGGTGCGCAAGATCGGCGCTCCGCACCGGCAGGAGCTGGCCGTCGGCGCAATCGGTGAGGATGGCGTGACCGTCCGGAACGAGACGGTGCTGGCCGAGTTGGGGTTGTCCTGGTCGGACCTCGACGCCCAGGTGAAGCGTGAACGGGCGGAGATCGATCGGCGGGCGACGACGCTTCGGCCGGGCCCGCGGCCGAGCCTGCGCGATCGGACGGTGGTGCTGGTGGACGACGGGATCGCCACCGGTGCGACGGTCGTCGCCGCGATCCGGGTGACCCGCCGGCTTGGTGCGCGGCGGATCGTGCTCGCGGTCCCGGTAGCGCCGGCCGACACGGTCGAGCGGCTTTGCGACATCGCCGACGAGGTCGTGTGTGGCCTGGCGCCGAACCGGTTCCTCGCGGTCGGCCAGTGGTACGACGACTTCCGCCAGGTGCGCGACGAAGAGGTACGCGAGCTGCTCGCCGTGTCCGCAAAGGACAGTCGAGGTTCGCCGCCCGGGGAGGCGATCGAGGAGCCGGTCGTGGTGGCCGGACGCCTGCCCGGTGAACTGTCGGTGCCGGCGAACCCCGCCGGCGTCGTGGTGTTCGCGCACGGCAGCGGGAGCGGGCGCGGCAGCCCACGAAACCGTGTGGTCGCCGGGTCGTTGTACGAGGCTGGTTTCGGCACGGTGCTGGTCGACCTGCTCGACGAGGCGGAGGTGGGCGACCGGGCGAAGGTGTTCGACATCGAGTTGCTGGCGTCGCGACTGCGTGCGGCGGTCACGCTCGTGCGGGATGATCCACGGCTGGCTGGGCTGCCGATCGGCCTGTTCGGCGCGAGCACCGGCGCGGCGGCGGCATTGCGCGCGGCTGCGGCGCCAGACGTGAAGGTGTCGGCAGTCGTGTCCCGCGGCGGCCGGCCGGATCTGGCGGGAGACGCGCTACCCGCGGTGGACGCGCCGACACTGCTGATCGTCGGCGGCCGCGACGAGCAGGTGCTGATGTGGAACACCGAGGCCCGCGAGCAGATGCGGTGCCGGGCCGACGTGACGATTGTGCGTGGCGCGAGCCATCTGTTCGAGGAACCCGGTGCACTGCAACAGGTGGCAAGGCTGGCGGTGAGCTGGTTCGAAGAGCATCTCGGTACCCCACGCTGACACCTGGCTCGGCGCTCGGCCTCCGGCCCCGGACACCAGCCTACGCGCGGCCACCGACACTCCCGGCGTATGCGCACGAAGCTGTGGACAGCCGCGTGCATTGTGGACAATCGCGAGGGGGTCCCCTGCTTTCCAGCCTACCGGGAGGGGCCGACAGTTCTGGTGTACGCGACCGAATCTGTGGATGGCCGGGCGCGTTGTGGATAGCCGTGAGAGAGCCCCCTGGTTTCAGGCTACCAGGGAAGACTGACAGTTCTGACCGGCGCAGACGAATCTGTGGATGGCCCGGCATGTTGTGGACAGCCGCCCGGGGTGCCCCCGATTTCCATTCTACCGGCGGGCGCTGACGGTTCCGGCGTATGCGCACGAATCTGTGGACAGCCGCATGCATTGTGGACAACTGCGAGGGGGTCCCCCTGTTTTTCAGTCTATTCGAGAGGGCTGACAGTTCTCGATGCGGTGGTGGCCAATGTGGATGGTCGGTGTCAGAGTTGGCCGGCGGCGGTGATCGTTACGGCGGCGGTGCCTTGGTCGTCCGAGGAGGCCAGGTCGATCTCCGCGGTGAAGCCCCAGTCGTGGTCGCCGGCCGGGTCGTCGAAGATCTGGCGTACCAGCCAGCGGTCCGGTCGCGGCTCGATGATCAGGAACCGCGGACCGCGGGCGTCCGGGCCCGTGCCGATCTCGTCGTGCAGGTCGAAGTACGGCTCCAGCGAGTCCGCCCACGCGTCGGCGTCCCAGCCCGACGCCGCGTCGAGCGCACCCAGTTCCTCGTACGCCCGGCGGGCCGTGAGCTGCACGCGGTGGAACAGCGCGTTGCGCACCAGCACCCGGAACGCCCGCGTGTTCGCGGTGACCGCGGGCGCCCGGTCGTCCGGAGTGGACTCTACGTCGGCCGTGGGGTTGGTCAGCTTCTCCCACTCGTCAAGCAGGCTCGAGTCGACCTGGCGGACCAGCTCACCCAGCCACTCCGTCAGGTCCGCCAGCTCCTCGGTCTTCGCCTCCTCCGGCACGGTCTGGCGCAGCGCCTTGTACGCGTCAGCCAGGTACCGCAATACCAGACCCTCACCCCGCGCCAGCTGGTAGAAGCCGACGTACTCGACGAACGTCATCGCCCGCTCGTACATGTCGCGTGCCACCGACTTCGGCGACAGGTGATGGTCCGCCACCCACGGATGCCCCTGCCGGTACGTCTCATACGCGGGCCCGAGCAACTCCGCGAGTGGCTGCGGGTGCGAGACGTCCTCCAACAGCGCCATGCGCTCGTCGTACTCGATGCCCTCGGCCTTCATGGCCGCGACGGCCTCCCCGCGCGCCTTGAACTGCTGCGCGGACAGCACCTGGCGCGGATTCTCCAAAGTGGACTCGATCACCGAGAGCACGTCCAGCGGGTACGCCGGATCCTCCCGGTCCAGCAGCTCGATCGCCGCCAGCGCCAGCGGGGACAGCGGCTGGTTCAGCGCGAAGTCGAGCTGCAGGTCCACGGTCAGGCGCACTGCGCGGCCCTGCTCGTCAGGCTCGGTGAGCTTCTCCACCACACCCGCGGCCAGCAGCGCCCGGTAGATCGCGATCGCCCTGCGGATCAGCTTGCGCTGCGCCGGCCGCTCCTCGTGGTTGTCCTCCAGCAGGTGGCGCATCGCGGCGAACGCGTCGCCCGGACGGCCGATCACGTTCAGCAGCATCGAATGGGTGACCGTGACGCTCGACGTCAGCGGCTCCGGCTCCCCCTCGACCAGGCGCTGGAACGTCGGCTCACCCCAGCCGATCGAGCCCTCCGGCGGCTTCTTCCGCACCACCTTGCGCCGCTTGCGCTGGTCGTCGCCCGCCTTCGCGAGGGCCTTCTCGTTCTCGATCACGTGCTCGGGTGCCTGTACGACCACGTTGCCGACCGTGTCGTAGCCCGCCCGGCCCGCGCGGCCGGCGATCTGGTGGAACTCGCGGGCCTTGAGCAGCCGCACCTTCTGACCGTCGTACTTGGACAGTGCGGTGAACACGACCGTCCTGATGGGAACGTTGATCCCGACGCCGAGCGTGTCGGTGCCACACACGATCTTCATCAGCCCGGCCTGCGCCAGCCGTTCCACGAGCCGGCGGTACTTCGGCAGCATGCCCGCGTGATGCACGCCGATGCCGTGGCGCACCAGCCGGGACAGCGTCCTGCCGAACCCCGCCGTGAACCGGAAGTTCCCGATCAGCGTGGCGATCTCGTCCTTCTCCGCGCGCGTGCACACGTTGATGCTCATCAGCGACTGCGCCCGCTCCAGCGCCGCCGCCTGGGTGAAGTGCACGACGTAGATCGGCGCCTCGTTGGTGGTGAGCAACTCCTCGAGCGTCTCGTGCAGCGGGGTCAGGCGGAACGAGTAGAACAGCGGGACCGGCCGCTGCGCCGAGGTGACCACCGCGGTCGACCGGCCGGTGCGGCGGGTCAGGTCCTTCTCGAAGAAGGACACGTCGCCGAGTGTCGCCGACATCAGCAGGAACTGCGCGCGGGGCAGCTCCAGCAGCGGCACCTGCCACGCCCAGCCGCGGTCGGGGTCGGCGTAGAAGTGGAACTCGTCCATCACGACCTGGCCCACGTCGGCCGCCGCGCCCTCGCGCAGTGCGATGTTGGCGAGGATCTCCGCGGTACAGCAGATGATCGGCGCGGCCGGGTTGACGCTGGAGTCGCCCGTCAGCATGCCAACGTTGACCGCGCCGAAGATCTCGCACAGTGCGAAGAACTTCTCCGACACCAGCGCCTTGATCGGCGCGGTGTAGAACGTGCGCTGCCCCTCTGCGAGCGCGGCGAAGTGCGCGCCGGTGGCGACCATGCTCTTGCCGGACCCGGTGGGTGTCGACAGGATCACGTTCGACCCGGAGACGATCTCGATCATCGCCTCCTGCTGCGCCGGGTACAGCGACAGGCCCTGGTCCTCGGCCCAGGAGCTGAACGCGTCGAACAGGGAGTCCGGGTCTGGGTCGGCCGGCAGGGCCTCGATGAGTGTCATGGTGCCACCGATCGTGCCTGATTGGCCTGGGGCTGTCGCGACCCGGTCGGCCTCCGGCCCCCGGTCACCAGATTACGCGGGGGGACTGACAGATCGGCGCACGTCGGCGGCGCTTGTGGACAAGCAGACCGATTGAACGGTCCATTCAATCGCCCAGGGGGTCCCCTGATCTTCACGCTACGCCGGGGGACCGACACTTCCTCATTTCGCCGGTGCGGCACGGTTGGTGCCGGGGTGGCGGTTGGGCGGACGGTGCTCAGGGCGGGCGCGCTCGTGAACGGCCGGTCAGGTGACCGGGACGGGCGCGCTGGCGAGGTCCGGATGATCCGCGTGACCGGTCGCGCGGAGCCGGCGAGCCTGGGCGTCCCGGCCGCCGGCCGACTCAAGACCGGCCGCTGGCCGACTCAAGACCGGCCGCTGGCCGACTCAAGACCGGCGCAGTGTGATGCGGGTCCAGGCGCCGAGGTAGACGCGGTCGCCGTCGGCCAGTGGGCGGGGGGTGTTCGGGCGCAGCGGCCGCGTCTCGTCGTTGACCGTCACGCCGTTGGCGGAGTCGAGGTCCACAATGGACCACGAGTCGTCCTCCTGCGCGAGCAGCAGCGCGTGCAGGTGCGAGACGCCCGGGTCCTCGGGTGGCCCGGTGAGGTCGATGTCCGGGGTGATGCCGCGGCTGCGGCTCAGCCGGCCGATGCTGACCTGCTTGCCTTGCAAGGGAAAGTGCCGGTCCGGGCAGAACGGCGGGAACGTGATGCCGCCCGAGTCCGGCCCCTCGGCGGCCATCACCGTGTCGTAGTACGCGCGGTCGCCGCTCACCGTCGCCGTCCACGCCGTCGGCGCCGGCATCCGGACCTCGGGCACCGGCTCGACCACGGGCGGCGCGGGCGCCACGGGCGACGCGGGCGACGCGGGGGTGCCGGCCGCCGGGGGAGTGGCCAGCGAGTCGTGCCCGCACGCCTCGCAGAACCGGCCGGCGAGCGGTGCAC
>NZ_JBOHGB010000049.1:0-44441 GCF_050699935.1 Actinophytocola sp. | reverse complement strand
GCACTCCCCGTGGCAGCGCGGCAGCAACGAGAACACCAACAGCCCGCTCCGCCAGTACTTCCCCCACGGCACCGACCTCTCAGTCCACACCACCAGCCACCTCGCCACCGTCGCCGCCGAACTCAACGACCGCCCCCGCACAACCCTGAACCGGCTCAGCCCCAAAGAAAAACCCAACCAGCTACCGTCCCAACAAGCATGTTGCAACAACCACATGAATCCACCGACCCCCGATTTCCAGCTCGCCGGCGAGGGCCGACAGGTATCGCCGATCGGTGCTGGCGCCGCGGCGTCGATAGCGTTGGAAGCGTGATCGGTCGCATCGCGCGAGGCCTGTTCGCGACCGCGCGGCGTGTCGTGGACCGGACCCGCCGGTCCTACCTCCGGGTTGGCCGGGTCGACGCGAAGCTCGTGCGGCGCAGCGGCGAGCTGCCGCCCAGCGGGTTCGACGCGTTCTTCCGGCGGCTCGGCCGGTTGGCCGACCACAGCAAGCTCTGGTTCGCGATCGCCGCGCTGCTGGTGGCCCGCGAGGGCGCCACGCGCCGCGCCGGGCTGCGCGGGCTGGCCGCGATCGGCGGCGCCAGCTTCTCCGCGAGCCTCGTGGGCAAGCGGCTCTTCCCGCGCCGGCGGCCCGCCGCCGAGTTGCTGCCCGTGCCCCGGCGGATGACCCGGCGGCCGCGCTCGTCGTCCTTCCCGTCCGGTCACTCCGCGTCCGCGTTCGCCTTCGCCTCGGCGGCGGTCATGGAGCACAAGGGAGTCGGCGCCCTCGTGCTCCCGCTGGCCGCCGCCGTCGGTTACTCCCGCGTGCACACCGGCGTGCACTGGCCGAGCGACGTCGCGGCCGGCGCGGCCATCGGGGTCGCCGCGTCCCTCGCCACCCGGCACTGGTGGCCGCACGGCACCGGCCTGCCCGAGCGGCGCGAGCCGGCCGTCGACGCCGTGGAGCTGGGGGAGGGCGAGGGCCTGGCGGTCGTGGTCAACCCGAGCTCGGGCGCGGAGTCGGTCGACCGCACACACGAGATCCTCGCCAGGTGGCCCAAGGCCGACATCATCCGCGTCGACCCAGGAGTCGACGTCATCACGACCCTGGAGGAGCGGATCGGCGACTACCGCGCGCTCGCCGCCGCGGGTGGCGACGGCACCGTCACCCGCGTGGCCGACCTCGCGGTCCGCCACGGCCTGCCGCTGGTCGTCGTGCCGGCCGGCACGCTGGACCACTTCGCCCGCGACCTCGGCATCGAGGGCCTCGCCGACATCGCCGACGCGACACAGGTCGGCTCAGCGATCCGGGTCGACGTGGCCGACGTGCTCGTCGAGAACGGCCCGGGCGCACGGCAGCGCCTGCGGTTCATCAACACCGCGAGCATCGGCGGCTACCCGGAGATGGTGCGGCTGCGGGAGAAGCTCGAGACGACCCATCCCCGGTGGCTCGCCGCCGCGTTCGCGATGATCCGCGTACTGCGCCACGCCCGGCCCGTCCCGATCCTGCTCGACGACTCACGCCGCCTCGTGTGGATGCTGTTCGTGGGCAACGGCTCGTACCAGCCCAAGGGCTTCGGGGCGGCCCGCCGCCCGACCATGGCCTCGGGCCTGCTCGACGTCCGCTACCTGCGGGCGGATCTGCCGTACTCGCGCGCCCGCTTCGTGCTGGCCGCCCTCACCGGCACGCTGCGGACGAGCCACGTGTACCGGCACTACGACGCCACCCGGACCGACATCCGTATCCTTGCCGGCCGGGAGCGCATCGCCGCCGACGGCGAGGTCGGCCCGCCCGGCCGCCGCTTCACCTTCCACACCCGACCCGGCGTGCTCACCGTCTACCGCGTGGTCCCGCCGGCCTGACCGCCGAGCATCTCCCGCAACCGCCGGTACCGCTCGTCGGGGTGCTGGCGCGGGCAGCTCACGCACTTCCGCTCGCCCGGCGCCTCGTAGATGAGGCAGCACGACGCCCGCCGCACCACCCGGGTGCCGCCCACCGACACGTACCGCGGCACCGGCATCGGCCCGGCCGACGCGGCGAGCGCGACCGCGGCGGCCTCGCTGCCACCCGCCCACAGGACGCGGTTCGCCAGCGAGTCCGTCGCGACAGCCCACAGCGCGGGCTCGGGTGCCCCGCTCCCGGCGGCCACCGCCGTGACGGCCGCCGACAGCGCGCCCGCCAGGCGTTCGCCCAGCGCGTCGGCGGGCACCGCGGCCGAGGACCGGGCGTCCAGCACCCTCCCGTCCGGATGCAGGAACAACGTCACGGCGGCCAGCGCCGGATCGGCCACCGGCCCGCCCCGCACCAGCGACTCGGCCGGCGGTCCGAGCAGCACCGAGCTGGCCGAGTACCACCACAGCACACCGACGGACGCCGGCCGGTCCAGCCGGTAGCGGCGGGCGGTCGCGGCGAGTTGCGCGGCGAGCCACGTCGGGTCGGTGACGGCCGAGGCGGTCACGGGGATCAGCTCGGTGATGACGCGAGGGTAGCCATGACCGGCCGGGAAACGTGCTCGTAACACGAACGCGCGGACAGTTCACGGTGGCGAAACGTGCGGCGCGATCCTGCGAAACAGCTCTTCCCGATGCTCCTCGACAAGGTTGCGGTCATAGAGGAGGAGTGAGCGTGGAAGGGAACACGGCCTGGTTGCTCACCAGTGCCGCCCTGGTGTTGTTGATGACGCCGGGGCTGGCGTTCTTCTACGGCGGCATGGTGCGTACCAAGAGCGTCCTCAACATGCTGATGATGTGTTTCGGGGCAATCGGGCTCATCGGCGTGCTGTGGGTGGTCTACGGGTTCTCCATGGCGTTCGGCTCGGACAGGGGCGGCATCGTCGGTGACCCGTCGGAGTACGTCGGCCTCAGCGGCCTGATGGGCGGCGAGGCGCTGTCCGGCACCGCGTTCGTCGCGTTCCAGGGCATGTTCGCCGTGATCACCGTCGCGCTGATCGCGGGCGCCATCGCGGACCGGGTCCGGTTCGGCGCGTGGCTGCTGTTCGCCGCCCTGTGGGCCACGATCGTCTACTTCCCGGTGGCGCACTGGGTCTGGGCCGAGGGAGGCTGGATCTTCGACCTCGGCGTCCAGGACTTCGCCGGCGGGACCGCGGTGCACATCAACGCCGGCGCTGCCGCGCTGGGCCTCGCCCTCGTGCTCGGCAAGCGGGCCGGCTGGCCGAAGGAGTCGATGAAGCCGCACAACCTGCCGTTCGTGATGCTCGGCGCCGGCCTGCTCTGGTTCGGCTGGTTCGGCTTCAACGCCGGTTCGGCGCTGGCGGCGGACGACGTCGCCGGCACCGCGTTCATCAACACCTTCACCGCGACCTGCGCCGCGATGCTCGGCTGGCTGCTGCTGGAGCGCGTCCGCGACGGCAAGCCGACGAGCCTGGGCGCCGCGTCCGGCGTGGTCGCCGGTCTGGTCGCGATCACCCCGGCGTGTGCGTTCGTCGACACGTGGGGCGCCCTGGCCATCGGCTTCATCGCCGGTGCCGTGTGCGCACTGGCGGTCAGCGTCAAGTACCGCCTCGGCTTCGACGACTCCCTGGACGTGGTCGCCGTGCACATGGTCGGCGGCCTGATCGGGACCCTGATGATCGGCTTCGTCGGTACGGCCGGCGTGAACGACGGTGGCGCGGACGGCCTGTTCTACGGCGGCGGGTTCACCCAGCTCGGCAAGCAGGCGGTCGGCGCGTTCGCGGTGTTGATCTACTCGCTGGTGGTCGCCGCGATCCTTGGCCTGATCATCAGGGCCGTCTTCCGCGGCGGCCGGCTCAGCGCCGAGGCCGAGGCCATCGGTATCGACGAGGTCGAGCACGCGGAGGCAGCCTACGACTTCTCCGGGCTGCGCGGCGGCTCCTCCTCGATCTCCAACGCGGCCAACACCTTGGCCGGCAAGCTCCCGGCAAGCGCGAGCAAGGAAGGCTGACGCCATGAAGCTGGTGACGGCGATCATCAAGCCGTTCACGCTCGACGACGTGAAGGCGGCGCTGGAGCAGGTCGGCGTGCTCGGCATGACGGTCAGCGAGGTGCAGGGCTACGGCCGGCAGAAGGGCCACACCGAGGTCTACCGCGGTGCCGAGTACTCGGTCGACTTCGTGCCGAAGGTGCGGGTCGAGGTCTTGGTCGACGACACGCTGGGCGACAAGGTCGTGGACGCGGTGGTCGAGGCGGCCCGGACCGGCAAGATCGGCGACGGCAAGGTCTGGGTGACGCCGGTGGACACCGTGGTCAGGGTGCGCACCGGGGAGCGCGGCACAGACGCGCTCTGATGACGCTCCGGGGGGAGGGGGCGGCCGGCCGTGCGGTGCCGGTCGTCCCCACCGCCGCGGACCTCGTGCTCGCGCGCGACCGGCTGCTGGGCGCCGGCGCCGACGAGCGCGGGCTCCACATCGGACGGTTGGCGCCGGACGTGCTGCGCGAGGCGCTGACCGACCTGCACGAGTTCTGGTTGGCCGTACATGCCGCACAGGCCGGGATCGCCGCGAACCGGGCGGGCGTGGCGCTGGTCGCGGTCGGCGGGCTCGGCCGGCGCGAGCTGGTGCCCTACTCCGACCTCGACCTCATTCTCGTCCATAGTGGACAGTCGTTCGGTGGTCAGGCGATCGACCAGGTCGCCGAGCGGCTCTGGTACCCGCTGTGGAACTCCGGCGTCGGACTCGACCACTCCGTCCGCACGGTCGGCGAGGCACTCGACGTCGCCGGCAAGGACCTCCGCACCGCGCTCGGCCTGCTCGACGCGCGGCACGTGGCCGGCGACGAGACGCTGAGCAGGCGGCTCGCCGACGAGGCCCGCGACGCGTGGCGCACCGGGGTACGCCGGCGGTTCGACGAGATCGTCGGCTCCACGCGGACGCGGTGGGCGCGCAGCGGCGAGGTCGCGCACTGGGTCGAGCCCGACCTCAAGCACGGTCGCGGCGGGCTGCGGGACCTCGCGATGCTCGACGCGCTCGCGCTGGCCCAGCTGGTCGACCGGCCTGCCGGCGAGGTGTCGGCGGCCCGCCGGCTCCTGCTCGACACGCGTACGGAGCTGCGCCGCGTCGCCCGCCGGCCGCGCGACGTGCTCATGCCCCAGGACGGCGACGAGATCGCCGCGGCACTCGGCATCGGCGACCGGTTCACACTGGCCCGGGCGCTGTCCGGGGCCGGCCGCGCGGTCGCCTACGCGCTGGACGTCGCCCTGCGGGTGGGCCAGCCCGGGCCGCGCAAGGTCCTCGGCGTGCTGCGCCGCACGCCGGCCCGCCGCCCGCTGGCCGACGGCGTGGTGCTGCACGGCGACGAGGTGTCGCTGGCCCGCGACGTCGACCCGGGCAAGGATCCCGGCCTGCTGCTGCGCGTGGCGGCCGCGGCCGCGCGGACCGGCCGGCCCATCGCCCCGGCCGCGCTGACCCGGCTCGGCGAGGCCGCCCCGGAGCCGCGCGCGCCGTGGCCGGCCGAGGTTCGCCAGGAGCTGGTGTCGCTGCTCGGTGCGGGCGAGGGGCTGATCGACGTGGTGGAGGCGCTCGACCGGACCGGGCTGTGGGCCCGGCTGTTCCCCGAGTGGGGCGCGGTGCGTGACCTGCCGCCGCGCGACGCCGCGCACGTGTGGACGGTGGACCGGCACCTGGTGGCCGCCACCGCGAACGCCGCCCGGCGGGTCACCGACGTGTCCCGGCCGGACCTGCTGCTGCTCGGCACGGTGCTGCACGACATCGGCAAGGGCCGCGGCTCCGCGTATTCGACCGACCACTCCGTCGTCGGTGCCGCGCTCGCCACCCAGGTCGGCGAGCGGCTGGGCCTGCCGCGCGCGGACGTGGCCACGCTGTCCGCGATGGTGCGGCACCATCTGCTGCTTCCGCATACCGCGACTCGGCGCAACATCGCCGATGAGGCGACCGTGCGTCGCGTGGTCGACACGCTCGGCGGTGATCCCGTGCTGCTGGAGCTGTTGCACGGGCTGGTCGAGGCGGACTCGCTCGCGACCGGACCCGGCGTGTGGTCGGACTGGAAGGCGGCGCTCGTGGCGGACCTCGTGGCGCGCTGCCGGCAGGCGATGGCCGGTGAGCGGCACGCCGGCCCCGAGCCGCTCGACGACGCCCAGTGCGCGCTCGGGGCGGCCGTGGCCGCGTCGGGGAAGCCAGACATTCTGGTCGACCCGGGGCGGGTCGCCACGATCACCGTGGTGGCGCCGGACGATCCGGGCCTGCTGTCCCGCGCGGCCGGTGTGCTCGCGCTGCACTCGCTGAGGGTGCACGCGGCTGAGGTGCGCGCGCATGCCGGTGTCGCGGTGGACACGTTCGCCGTGTCGCCGCGGTTCGGGTCGATGCCGGACACGGCGCTGCTGCGGGAGCAGTTCGTCCGCGCGTTGTCGGGGTCGCTGCCGCTCACGGACAAGCTCGCCGCGAAGGAGCGGGACTATGCCGATCTCGGTGTGGACGGGCCCGACGACTCGCCGAAGCCGCGGGTGCTGTGGTTCGACGACGAGGCCGATGGGGGAGCGGCGTCGGCGGATGTCGTGCTGGAGCTGCGGGCCGTGGACCGGCTGGGCCTGCTACACGATGTGGCGGCCGCGTTGGAGAAGTGCGGGGTGGACGTGCGCTGGGCGCGGGTGATGCAGGTCGGCGGGACCGCGATCGCCTCGTTCAGCTTCGCGTCCACCGCACCGGGTCATGGCGGGCCGGACTGGCGGCGGGAGATCGAGCGGGCCGTGCTCGGCGCCTGCTGAGATCCGGTGGCCGTCGGCCGGCTCGTGACCTCGACTACCCTCGACGACGTGTTCGACACTCTCTCCGATCGGCTCACCTCGGTTCTGCAGAACCTGCGTGGCCGGGGCCGGCTCTCCGAGGCCGACATCGACGCGACCGCGCGCGAGATCCGGATCGCGCTGCTCGAGGCCGACGTCGCGCTGGCCGTGGTGCGCACGTTCATCGCCAACGTCAAGGAACGTGCCAAGGGCGCGGAGGTGTCCGGCGCGCTGAACCCGGCGCAGCAGGTCGTCAAGATCGTCAACGAGGAGCTCGTCGCGATCCTCGGCGGCGAGACGCGGCGGATCAACCTCGCCAAGACGCCGCCGACCGTGATCATGCTCGCCGGCCTGCAGGGCTCCGGTAAGACGACGCTGGCCGGCAAGCTCGCCAAGCACCTCGTCGGGCAGGGCCACACGCCGATGCTCGTGGCGTGCGACCTTCAGCGGCCCAACGCGGTGACCCAGCTGCAGGTGGTCGGCGACCGGGCCGGCGTGCCGACGTTCGCGCCCGAGCCCGGCAACGGCGTGGGCGACCCGGTGGACGTCGCCGGGCGCTCGATCGGCGAGGCGAAGCGGCGCCAGCACGACGTCGTCATCGTCGACACCGCCGGCCGGCTGGGCGTCGACGAGGAGATGATGCGCCAGGCCGCGGACATCCGCGAGGCCGTGCAGCCCGACGAGGTTCTGTTCGTGGTCGACGCGATGATCGGCCAGGACGCGGTGACCACGGCCGAGGCGTTCCGCGACGGCGTCGGCTTCACGGGCGTGGTGCTCACCAAGCTCGACGGCGACGCGCGCGGTGGTGCCGCGCTGTCGGTCCGCGAGGTCACGGGTCAGCCGATCATGTTCGCGTCCAACGGCGAGAAGCTCGAGGACTTCGACGCGTTCCACCCGGACCGGATGGCGTCGCGCATCCTGGGCATGGGCGACGTCCTGACGCTGATCGAGCAGGCCGAGCAGGCGTTCGACGCGGAGCAGGCCGAGCAGGCCGCGGCGAAGATCGGCACGGGCGAGCTGACGCTGGAGGACTTCCTCGAGCAGATGCTGGCGGTCCGCAAGATGGGCCCGATCGGAAACCTGCTCGGGATGCTGCCCGGTGCGGGTCAGATGAAGGACCAGCTGGCCCAGGTCGACGACACGCACCTGGACCGCCTCCAGGCGATCATCCGCGGCATGACCCCGGCCGAGCGCAGCAACCCGAAGATCATCAACGCGTCCCGGCGGCAGCGCATCGCACGTGGTTCCGGCGTGGCCGTGCGCGAGGTCAACGAGCTGGTCAACCGGTTCTACGAGGCCCGCAAGATGATGCAGCAGATGGCCGGCCGCTTCGGCCTGCCGGGCTCGAGCCGTGGCAGCAAGTCGCGGAAGGGCAAGAAGGGGAAGAAGGGTAAGGGCCGCGGCCCCACGCCACCCCGGGTCCGCGGCGGCCTGCCCGGCATGACGCCCGGCGGTATGCCGGACCTGTCGAAGATGCCCCCCGGCCTCGACGAGCTCCCCCCGGGCCTGTCCGGCCTGGACCAGTTCCCGCCCGGGTTCGACCCGAAGAAGTTCAAACTCCCCAAGGACAAGGGCAAGGAGAACTAACCCCGCGAGTCCCCCGCTCTCGCACGCGAGTCCCCTCCTCGTGCTGACGGTGCCCGCCGCATGTCGGACGCGGGCATGATCGTTCGGCTTCGGTGAGGCACAATCGGGCCCCATGACGGCGTTGCACATGCGTGGTGTCGTGCTCCCCGAGGACGAGGAGCGCGACCTCTGGATCGTCAACGGTCGCATCAGGACGGAGGCCGTCGCCGGCGCCGAGACCATTGTGGACGGTGGCTTCCTGGTGCCCGGCCTCGTCGATGCCCACTGCCACGTCGGCATCGCCGCGGAGAACCTCGACGCCGCCGCCGAGCAGGCCAGGACCGACCGCGATGCCGGCGCGCTGCTGATCCGTGACTGCGGCTCCCCGATGGACACCTCCCCGCTGCAGGAACGCCTCGAGCTGCCGCGCCTCGTCCGCGCCGGCAGGCACATCGCCCGCCCCAAGCGCTACATCCGCGACATCGCCGAGGAGGTCGGCGACCCCACCGACCTCCCGGCCGCGGTCGCCGAGCAGGCCGCGACCGGCGACGGCTGGGTCAAGCTCGTCGGCGACTACATCGACCGTGACCTCGGTGAGCTCGCACCGCTGTGGCCCGACGACGTGCTCGCCGAGGCCATGAAGGTCGCCCACGACGCCGGCGCCCGCGTCACCGCGCACGTCTTCGGCGCCGCCGCGCTGCCCGGCCTGATCGAGTCCGGCATCGACTGCATCGAGCACGGCACCGGCCTCACCGACGACACCATCGCCGCCATGGTCGAGCACGGCACCGCGCTCGTTCCCACCCTGATCAACATCGAGACCTTCCCCGGCATCGCGGCCGGCGCCAGCAAGTACCCGCGCTACGCCGGTCAGATGCTCGACCTCTACGCCCGCGTCCGGACCACCGCCCGCAAGGTGATCGAGGCCGGCATCGCGATCTACGCCGGCACCGACGCGGGCGGCGGCATCGCCCACGGCCGCCTCGTCGACGAGGTCATCGCGTTGCACGAGGCCGGCATGACCACCGAGCAGGCGCTCGGGGCCGCGTCCTGGCACGCCCGTGGCTGGCTCGGCTGGTCCGGCATCCAGGAGTCCTCGGCCGCCGACATCATCGCCTACGACGAGGACCCGCGCGCCGACCTGAACGCGCTCCGCACCCCCAAGCGCGTGGTCCTGCGGGGCCGCGTCATCCGCTGAGTCGCCGCTGAGTCGCCGCTGAGCCGCCGCGAAACCGCCACGGGGCAACGGGAGTCCGGCCCGGCGCCGCGCCCACGACACACGCGTCGCCCGAACCGTGTACCACGCCGGCCGGGAACGCGTCAGCCCAGCTTGCCGGGTTGATTCGTCGTGAACGGACTACTCTCGGCGTGGTGACCACCGAACGGGAAGCGACGGAGACAACCACCGTCGCCGAGTCCCCGGTTCGGACACACCGCTGGGGGTTCGGTGCGTTCCTGTTCGTCTTCGCCGTCTTCGTGCTCTCGGCCGTGGTCATCGGCGCGGTCGTCTCCGAGGTCGCGCCCGAGTCGAGCAACTCCGCGACCGTCGCGCTCGTGGGCACGATCGTGCCCACGGTCCTCGCCGCCGCGGTCGCGCTGCTGGTCACCAGGCTGCGCGGCAACGGCCCGCGGATAGACCTGCGCCTCTCGTTGCAGGGCGACGACCTCCGCACCGGTCTCAAGTTCGGCGTGCTGGGCCTGGTCTGCACCACGCTCGCCGCGGTCGTGTGGACCAACGTCGTCGGCAAGGAGAACGCCACGTCCGCGGTCGGCGCGCTCGTGGACAACGCGCGGATGCCGCTGGGCGCCGCGATCGCCCTGTTCCTGTTCGTCTGGCTGGTCGGCCCGGTCTGCGAGGAGATCATCTACCGCGGGCTGCTGTGGGGTGCGCTCGAGCGGCTCGGATGGGGCCGCTGGGCGGTGTTCACCCTCACCACGGTCATCTTCGCGGTCAGCCACCTCGAGCCGCTGCGTACCTCGCTGCTGCTCGTCATCGGCATCCCGATCGGGCTCGCGCGGCTGTTCACCGGCCGGCTCGGCGCGAGCATCGTGGCCCACCAGGTCAACAACTTCCTGCCCGCGCTGGCCGTGCTGCTGGTGGCGGTCGGGGTGATGCCCGCCTGAGGGGGACCGTCTGGCAGAATAAGCGGCTGTCCGTCGTGGCCGGACCCTCTCACCGCGCCATGGCGCCACCAACTTGGGGCTCCAGCCTTCCGTAACCCCACACGGACGACCGGCGCCCGCAACCGTGATCAGAGGAGCACCACAACCCGTGGCAGTCAAGATCAAGCTGCAGCGTCTGGGAAAGATCCGGGCGCCGTACTACCGCGTCATCGTCGCCGATGCCCGTACCCGTCGCAGCGGTAAGGCGATCGAGACGATCGGCCGGTATCACCCCAAGGAGGAGCCGAGCTTCATCGAGGTCGACTCCGAGCGCACTCAGTACTGGCTGGGCGTCGGCGCGCAGCCGACCGAGTCGGTGCAGCGGATCCTGGAGATCACCGGCGACTGGCAGAAGTTCAAGGGGCTGCCGGGTGCCGAGGGCACGTTGAAGCACGCCGAGCCGAAGCCGACCAAGCAGGCGCTGTTCGAGGCCGCGCTCAAGGCCGCCGGCGAGGAGCCCACCACCGAGGCCACCACCCCGAAGAAGCGGGGTGGCGCCAAGAAGGCCGATGCCAAGAAGGCGGACGAGAAGAAGGCCGACGAGAAGGCCGAGAAGTCGCCGGATGAGGGTGCCAAGGACGCGTCGTGAGTTTCCTCGCTGACGCTCTCGAGCACCTGGTGCGCGGCATCGTCGACAACCCGGACGACGTCCGCGTCGAGCTGGTGACCACGCGCCGCGGTCGCACGCTCGAGTTGCACGTCAACCCGGAGGACCTCGGCAAGGTGATCGGTCGTGGTGGTCGCACCGCCACCGCGCTGCGCACCGTGATGGCCGGCATCGGCGGTCGCGGCATTCGAGTGGACGTCGTCGACACCGATCAGTAGATGGCCGATCAGCTGCTCGTCGGCCGGGTGGCCAAGGCTCACGGCATCGCCGGCGAGCTGGCGGTCGTCATCCACACCGACTCGCCGGACGAACGCTTCGCCACCGGGGCCGTGCTCACCGCACGGCTCCGGGACGGTTCCGTCCGCCCGGTCACGGTGGAATCCGTGCGCGCGCACTCGGGTCGCCTGCTGGTCCGGCTCGAGGAGGTCGGAGACCGCACGGTCGCCGAGACCTTCCGCGGTGCGCGGCTGCTCGTCGACGCGGCGGACCTGCCGCCGAGCGAGGACCCCGACGAGTTCTACGACCACGAGCTGGAGGGTCTGACCGCCATGCTGGCCGACGGCACCGAGGTCGGCACGGTTCGCGAGATCGCCCGCGGCCCGGGTGGCGAGCTGCTCGTCGTGGACTTGACCGAGGGCACCGAGGCGCTCGTCCCGTTCGTGCGGGAGATCGTGCCCGAGGTCGACGTGGCGGGCCGTCGCGTCGTGCTCGACCCACCCGAAGGCCTGCTGGGCTAGTGCGCATCGACGTCGTCACGATCTTTCCCGAGTACCTGGACCCACTGCGCCAGGCACTCCTCGGCCGCGCGATCGAGCGTGGCCTGCTCGCCCTCGAGGTGCACGACCTGCGCCGGTGGACCCACGACGTGCACAAGGCGGTCGACGACAGCCCGTACGGCGGCGGCCCCGGCATGGTCATGAAGCCCCAGGTGTGGGGAGCGGCCCTCGACGAGCTGTGCGCCTCCGGCCGGCCCCGCCTGGTCGTGCCGACCCCGGCCGGCCGCCCGTTCACCCAGGCGCTCGCCCGCGAGTACGCGCGGGAGGACTGGCTGCTGTTCGCCTGCGGCCGCTACGAGGGCATCGACCAGCGGGTGCTCGACGACGCCGCCCGCCGGATGCCCGTCGACGAGGTGTCCATCGGCGACTACGTGCTCGTCGGCGGCGAGGTCGCGGTCATGGTGATCGTCGAGGCCGTCGCCCGCCTGCTGCCGGGCGTGCTCGGCAACCCGGCCTCGGCCGAGCAGGACTCGTTCTCCGGCGGCCTGCTCGAAGGCCCCAGTTACACCCGGCCCGAGGTGTGGCGCGACCTCGCGGTGCCCGAGGTGCTGCGGTCCGGCAATCACGGCGCGATCGACCGCTGGCGCCGCGACCAGGCGCTCGCCCGGACGTTCCACCGGCGTCCGGACCTGCTCGACGCCCTCCCGGAGGACGCGCTCGACAAGCACGACCGGGCCGTACTGGAACGGTTGCGCGAGACGGACTGATCCCCCGAGCGGCCGCGTCGAGGGGACGTGACATACTTGTCGAGTTGCCGCGGCCGGGTGCCGCCTCGGCGCACACCACGTTGACTTCCCCAACGGTTGACTACGGACGGTCAAACGGCCGCGCGCCCCGGGGGACGTAAGAACGACACGAGGACGGACAAACCGATGAACACCCTGGATGCCCTGGACGCCAAGTCGCTGCGCTCCGACATCCCGGACTTCCGCCCGGGCGACACGCTGAAGGTGCATGTCCGCGTCATCGAGGGCTCCCGTGAGCGGGTCCAGATCTTCAAGGGCGCCGTCATCCGCCGGCAGGGCGGTGGCATCCGGGAGACCTTCACGGTGCGCAAGATCTCCTTCGGCGTCGGCGTGGAGCGGACCTTCCCGGTGCACTCGCCGAACATCGCGCGAATCGAGGTCGATCGGCGAGGCGACGTGCGCCGGGCGAAGCTCTACTACCTGCGTGAACTCCGGGGCAAGGCCGCCAAGATCAAGGAGAAGCGCGAGACCGCGCGAACCTCCTGACCCCTCCTTAACACCCACCTGCGGAGATCTACCGTAACCTGGTCACGTGGCCATCCCCGTGCACGCGCAGTCGCCGGAGGACGACCCGGAGCGCACCGACCTGATCCCGAGGATCGATGAGTTCACCGAGACGAGGGCATGGCGGCCAGACGCACCGGGCCGTTACAACGGCGGCTATCCGAACGGCGTACGTCCCAACGGCGTACGCCCGGAGCGTGGCCCCTCCGACGGTGACCCGAAGTCCAAGCGGGGCAAGCACCGCCGGCCGCTGCGGAAGAAGCCGCTATGGCAGGAGCTGCTGACCCTGTTCGCGGTCGCGCTGCTGTTGACGTTCCTGATCCAGCACTTCCTGGGCCGGGTGTACTCGATCCCGTCCGGCTCGATGGAGAAGACGCTGCACGGCTGCCCAGGATGTACGGGCGACCGCGTGCTGGTGGACAAGCTTACCTATGCGTTCACCGATCCCGAGCCCGGCGACGTGGTCGTCTTCGAGGGCCCGAACACCTGGACGGAGAACGACATCCAGGAGCCGCCGTCGGGCAACGTCGTCACCAACGCGCTGCAGCAGGTCGGCGCCCTGGTCGGCCTCGCGCCGCCGGATGAGCGCGACTTCGTCAAGCGGGTGATCGCGGTCGGTGGCCAGACCGTCCAGTGCTGCGACGACAGGATGCGGGTGCTCGTCGACGGCCGCCCGCTCGACGAGCCGTACGTCTACTGGCAGAACGGCAGGCCAGACGCCCAGCAGCGCTTCGACCCGGTGCTCGTGCCCGAGGGCACGCTCTGGGTCATGGGCGACAACCGCAGCGACTCCTGCGACTCCCGCTGCCAGGGCGGCGGCGGCATCCGCGGTGTGGTCCCCGTCGACAACGTGATCGGCAAGGCGCGCTACGTCGTCCTGCCGCCCGCGCGCTGGCAGGGCGTCGGCGACCACAACCCGCAGGGCGGCATCCCGTTCGCGCTGGGCGCGCCGGTCTGGCAGCAGAGCATCCCCGCCGGCTTCGGCCTCGTCTTCGCGTGGCCGGTGCTGTGGGCGAGCCGCCGGGTCCGGTCGATGGTTCTCCCGCCGGGCGGCAACGACCCACCGAGCGCGGGCGGTCCACCACCCGACGACACGCGGCCGTCGGGCCGCTAGCGGTTGGTCCTGTTCGTCACCCCTGTTCCGGGTGGGTGATCCGCTCCGCCACGCGGGCGCGGGGCCACGGGACGCGCGTGGCGCACCGGTAGTCTGCACGGCGTGGTCGACGTCGCACACTCCGGCAACAACAGGGACAACGAGGACGAGGGGGACGACCCGACCCACCAGGAGCGCCGCGACGGAGACGCCGACGAGGCACCCGCCGAAGATTCGCCCGAGCCTGCTGCCGAGCAGAAGGGCAGGCGGCGCAGGAAGGGCAGGAGACCGCGCTCGTTCTGGAAGGAGCTGCCGATCCTGATCGGGGTCGCGCTCCTGCTCGCGTTGCTCATCCAGACCTTCGTCGCGCGGGTGTTCGTGATCCCGTCCGAGTCGATGGAGCAGACCCTGCACGGCTGTCCCGGCTGCTACGGCGACCGCGTGCTGGTGGACAAGCTCGTCTACGAGTTCGGCGAACCGGAGCCCGGGGAGGTCGTGGTGTTCGAACGGCCGGGCACGTGGAATCAGTCGGAGTTCCGGTCCAGCCGGTCCAGCAACGCGTTCGTCTCGTGGCTGCAGGACATCGGTGCCGCGTTCGGCCTCGCGTCGCCGGACGAGGACGACGTGGTGAAGCGGGTCGTCGCGGTCGGCGGGCAGCGGGTCGAGTGCTGCGACGAGAAGAACCACGTGGTGGTTGACGGAGAGCCGCTCGACGAGACCTACGTCTACTGGACCCCCACCGCCGAGCCGCACCAGGCGTCGTTCGATCCGATCACGGTGCCGGAGGGCATGCTGTTCGTGATGGGGGACAACCGCAACAACTCCAGCGACTCCCGGTACCAGGGCGGGGGTGGACGCAACGGTCTGGTGCCGGTGGACAATGTCATCGGCAAGGTGCGCTGGGTCGTGCTGCCGCCGTCGCGCTGGCAGGGCGTCGGCGACGACAACCCGCAGGATGCCGGCGTAGCGGCGGCCATGGGATACGGCCTGCAGTACGGCATACCGCTCGGTGGCGGTCTGCTCGCCGCGTGGCCGACCCTGTGGTTGGGTCGGCGGGTGCGCACCGCGCTCCGGAGCAGCACCGTCGGCACTGCGAGATCCGCTGGAGACGAACCGTGACATTGGCCCTACTGGACTGGCTGGAGTCCCGCCCACCGCGGGCCGTGCTGCGGCGCGACTCCGGCACCTGGGGGCTGCAGGCCGCCCTGGACCGGCGCGGGCTCGGTCCGGTCGCCGGCGTCGACGAGGCCGGCCGGGGTGCGTGCGCGGGGCCGCTCGTCGTCGCGTCCTGCGTGCTCAAGCCGGGCGACGCGGCCCGGTTCGAGGGCCTGACCGACTCCAAGCTGCTGACCGCCGCCGCGCGCGAGCGGATGTTCGACCTGGTCGTGTCCAGGGCCCTGGACTACGCCGTGGTGATCGTCCCCGTCGAGGAGGTCGACCTGATCGGCGTGCACGTGTCCAACATCGAGGGCATGCGCCGCGCGATCGCGCGGTTGCGGACGCATCCTGGGTACGTGCTGATCGACGGGTTCCGGGTGCCGGGCCTCACCGCCCCGAGCATGCCGGTGGTCAAGGGTGACCAGGCGGTCGCCTGCGTGGCCGCGGCGTCGGTGCTGGCGAAGGTCACCCGCGACCGGATCATGGCCGAGCTGCACGACGAGCTACCGGTGTACGGGTTCGACGAGCACAAGGGCTACTGCACCCGCGAGCACGGGGCGACGCTGGACGAGCACGGGCCGAGCGCGGTCCACCGGTGGTCGTTCGTGAACGTGGCCGCGGCCGGGATGGCGCACGGGCTGTACGCGCCACATCCGGTGGCCTTGAGTGTGGCGGCGGCCGCCGTGGTTCAGAATGGGGGGTCCGCCCCCGTCGATCCCGAGGAGCGCGTAACCGCATGAGCGCGGAGGATCTCGAGAAGTACGAGACCGAGATGGAGCTGCAGCTCTATCGGGAGTATCGCGACATCGTCGGCCAGTTCTCCTACGTCGTGGAGACCGAGCGCCGGTTCTACCTGGCCAACGGGGTGGACGTGCAGGTGCGCGACTCCGACGGCGAGGTGTACTTCGAGGTGCGGATGTCCGACGCGTGGGTCTGGGACATGTACCGTCCGGCTCGCTTCGTCAAGAACGTCCGGGTGATCACGTTCAAGGACGTGAACGTCGAGGAACTGGACAAGCCAGACCTCCGGCTGCCGGAAGAGGGTCCCTTCGGCGCCTGACCCGCGCGTTATCCACAACCTGCCGACCTGTCCACAGTTCCCGACCAGCCGCTGGCACCCGCCGCTCCCGCACGGCAACGTCGATGCCATGACGGCTGACACGACCCGCCCACCTGCTCCGCATCTCCGCACCGGCGTGCGCGGGGAAGACCTGGCCGCGCGCTATCTGGAAAGCCGTGGCCTGGTGGTGCTGGGCAGAAACTGGCGCTGCCCGGAAGGCGAGCTCGACCTCATCGCCACGGACAGACGCCGCCTGATCATCTGCGAGGTGAAGACGAGGTCCGGCACCAACTTCGGCCACCCGGCCGAAGCCGTGACCGACGAGAAGGCCAACCGCATCCGCCGCGTGTCGAGACGCTGGCGCACCGCCCACGACGTCGGCTGGTGCGAGGAACGCTTCGACATCATCTCGATCACCTGGCCTCCAGGCGAGCCCCCGAGGATCCAACACCTGAAGGGCGCCTTCTGATGCGCCCGCCGCACACTCCGCACCTCCCCTCCTCCCGGCTCTCCGCGCCACTCAGCGCGGCGGGAGGTGGGCGACGATGCCGCTAGCGCGAGCGTGGTCCGTCGCTCTGTTCGGCGTCGACGGCGTGGCCGTCGAGATCGAGGCCGACATCGGTGGCGGCCGCCCACGCACACAGATCGTCGGCCTGCCAGACGCCTCCCTCAACGAGGCCAAGGAGCGCGTCCGCGCCGCCATCCGAAACAGCCGCGAGGAGTGGCCCGGCGAGCTCGTGACGCTCGCGCTGTCGCCGGCCGCCCTCCCGAAGGGCGGCTCCGGCTACGACCTTGCACTCGCCTGCGCGGTCCTGGCCGCCGCCGACCGCGTCCCGCCGGAGCTCCTCACCGGCATGGCTCTCATCGGCGAGCTCGCCCTCGACGGCCGCATCCGCTCCGTCCGCGGTGTATTGCCCGGCCTCCTGGCCGCCCGCCGCGCGGGCCTGCGTCGCGCCGTGGTCCCCGCGTCGGCACTGTCCGAGGCGGCCCTGGTCACCGGCCTCGACGTGCGCGGGGCGAACAGCCTGCTGGAGGTTCTGGCGTGGCTCCGTGGCGAGTCCGACGGGCTCCAGCGCCCCGAGAGCCAGCAGCAGGCCACCGCCGCCAACACCGCCGCCGAGGCGCCCGACCTGGCCGACGTCCTCGGCCAGCCCGAGGCCCGCTGGGCGCTGGAGGTAGCCGCCGCCGGTGGCCATCACCTGCTGCTCATCGGCCCGCCCGGCACCGGCAAGACCATGCTCGCCAAGCGCCTGCCTGGCCTCCTGCCTCCGCTCAACGGCGAGCAGGCACTGGAGGTCACCGCGATCCACTCGATCGCCGGCTCCCTGGCACCGGACTCACCGCTGGTCACCGTCCCGCCGTTCGTCGCGCCGCACCACTCCACGTCGGTCCCGGCGCTGGTCGGCGGTGGCGTCGGCATGGCGAAACCGGGCGCGATCAGCCAGGCGCACCACGGCATATTGTTCATGGACGAGGCTTGTGAGTTCGGCCCGCACCGCCTGGAAGCGCTGCGAACCGCGCTGGAGGAGGGCGAGATCCGCCTTGCCCGTCGTGACGGTGTGTCTCGCTATCCGGCGAACTTCCAGCTGGTCCTGGCCACCAACCCGTGTCCCTGCGCGCCACCGCGAGAGCTCGACTGCACCTGCTCGCCGCATGCGAAGCGGCGCTACCTGGGCCGCCTGTCCGGCCCGTTGCTCGACCGCGTCGACCTCAGGGTCCGCATGCGCCCGATCACCGCGATGTCGAGTGCGGAGGTGTCCACACCCGAGTCGACCGCCGTGGTCCGCGCCCGGGTGGACAAGGCGAGGCGTCGAGCCGCGGACCGGTGGAACGAGTACGGCTGGCTGACGAACTCCAAGGCGCCAGGACCCGTCCTCCGTCGCGAGTTCGCCTTACCCCGCAAGGTCACCGCCCTGCTGGACCGGGTCCTCGACACCGGCGCGGTGACCGCCCGAGGCGCGGACCGCTGCCTGCGAGTCGCCTGGACCCTGAGCGACCTGGCCGAAGCGGACCGCCCCGAAGCCGACCACGTAGCAGCCGCCCTGGAATTCCGCGACCGGAGAGCCGCATGACCACCACTGACCCGACCCCGCCGACCCGCCCCGCCGCCGAAAGTCCCCTGCCCACTCACACCCCCGCGAATCACCCACCATCAGAACCGGCGGAGCAGGGCGCCAAAGCATCGGCCCCTGCCGCGTCCGGCGTTGAACCACCATCGGGAGACACCACGTCCCGGCGCAACCAAGCGCAGTCGGCGGCCGCACGACCGAAGGGTGCCGCGTCCGAACTGTTGCGTCCGAACAGCGAGCTGTCGTCCTCTGGTGCCGAAGGCGCGGTGGCCACCCACGGCGCGACGAGCTGCCTGCCCGCCGAACCGAACCCGCGCCGAGCCGAGGCATCGACCCCGGGCCCGACGAAGAGCGAACCAACGGAAGACACCACCCCCAGGCCGACCCCGTTCTGTCCGGAGCCGTCGCGCCCGAAGAACCACCTGCCCACCCCCAACCCGACACCGGCCCCAACACCGAGCGCCGCCGAGCGCGCTCTCTCCACCCGCTGCGCCGTGAACCGCACGCCATCCGAACCAAGGGCCCGGCTCACCGACCAGCCGATACCCCCTCCGGCCGACAGCGGTCGAGTAGATGCCGATGGTGATCGGGTACACGGTGACGCGGGATCACATCCGGATCCGTCCGCGCCGGAGGCGGAGCGCCCGAGTTCCGGGATCGTGGAGTCGTCGACCGATCCCGGCGGCGCCGAGGTATCTCGCGGTGGATCAGGTCGCGTGCCGCAGGCGCCGGAGGCGGAGCGCCCGAGTTCCGGGATCGTGGAGTCGTCGACCGATCCCGGCTGCGCCGAGGTATCTCGCGGTGGATCAGGTCGCGTGCCGCAGGCGCCGGAGGCGGAGCGCCCGTGTCCCGGGACCACGGGGCCGTCGACCAACGCCGAACGCGCTGCGGCATCCCGCGGTGGATCAGATCGCATGCCGCAGGCGCCGGAGGAGGATCGCGCCGAGTCGCCGGGCTCGGTTTCGGCGGTTGGTGGTCGGGTCGGTGGTGTCGCGGGTGGTTTGGAACCTGTGCCGGTGGGGCGGCGTATGGGTGGCGGGGTCGTGGAGTCGTCGACCGATCCCGGCGGCGCCGATGTATCTCGCGGTGGATCAGGTCGCGTGCCGCAGGCGCCGGAGGCGGAGCGCCCGAGTCCCGGGACCACGGGGCCGTCGACCGACCCCGAACGCGCCCCGGCATCCCACCGCGGATCAGACCGCACACCGCAGAGGCCGGACCGCACCGAGTCACCGGGCTCCGTTGCGGCGGTTGGTGAGTGGCGCGATGGTGTCGCGAGTGGGCCGGATCCATCCGTGCCAGCGGCGCCGAGTAGGGGTGGCGGGGTCGTGGAGTCGTCCACCGCCGCCGAACGCGCCGAGGCAACTCGCGGTGGATCAGATCGCATGCCGCAGGCGCCGGAGGAGGATCGCGCCGAGTCGCCGGGTTCGGTTTCGGCGGTTGGTGGTCGGGTCGGTGGTGTCGCGGGTGGGTTGGAGTCGTCCGTGCCAGCGGCCCGGCGCACCGGTCCGGAGATCGCCGAGTCGTCCACTGGGGTCGCGCGCGCCTTCGCGACCGGTAGTGGAGCAGGCCGCATGCAGCTCGGGTCGGGGGAGGCCCCTGCCGAGTCACAGGTGTCCATTCCGGATGATCGCGGCCGGGTCGGTGGCGTCGACAGTAGGCGGGCGGCTGGGCAGGATGCGCGGTGCGCGAGTCCCGAGGTCGCGAAGTCGTCCGCCGGGACCGAGCGTGCCGTGGCGACCTCTGGCGCGGCCACCAGTTCGGCGAACTTGCCCCAGACACTCACGGGCCCGGAGAGCCGGCCGTCGGAAAGTCTCGATCTGCCAACGAAAGGCGATCTCACGGCGACCCAGCCCGTCGGCGAGGAGATCCGTCTCGCTCGGGCCTACCTGATGCGGGTGGCCGAACCGCCGGCGACCGCGTTGCTCGGACTGGTCGACGCGGTCGGCCCGGTGCGCGCGGCCGAGCGGGTTCGGGCGGCCGACGTCGCACCGGCGGTCCTGCACGAGACGTCGGCGCGACGTCACCTCGACCAGGCGGCAGGCGACCTGGCCGACGCCGAGCGCGTCGGTGCTCGCCTGGTCGTGCCCGAGGACGAGGAGTGGCCCGCTTGGCAACTGCTGTGCCTCGGCGCGGCGGCGGACCGTGGGCTGCGTTGGTCAGGCCTGCCGCTCGGACTCTGGGCTCGCGGACCGCTGTCCATGGCGGAGACCTTCGACCGGGCCGTGTCCGTCGTGGGCGCGCGGTCGGCCACCCCCTACGGCGAGCACGTGGCCGCCGAGGTCGGCTACGGGCTCGCCTCCGCGGGCATGACCGTCGTGTCCGGAGCCGCGTTCGGGATCGACGGGTCGGCCCACCGCGGCGCGCTCACGGCCGACGGCCGCACCGTCGCGGTCCTCGGCTGCGGCGCGGACATCGACTACCCGTCCGGCCACGCGGCGCTGCTCGACCGGATCGCCGAGCGCGGCCTCGTTCTCAGCGAGTACCCACCCGGCACCCCGCCCGCCAAGCACCGGTTCCTCGTTCGCAACCGGCTCATCGCCGCGTTGTCCACCGGCACCGTGGTCGTCGAGGCCGGCGTGCGCAGCGGCGCCCGCAACACTGCGACCACCGCCGCCGCGCTCGGCAAGGTCGTGATGGCCGTGCCCGGGCCGATCACCTCCGCCATGTCCGTCGGCTGCCACGACCTCCTCCGTACGGGCGTCGCGATGCTCGCCGGCTCCGTCGCCGAGATCCTCGAGGCGGTCGGGCCGGTAGGCGAGAACCTGGCCGACCGGCCCGAGGCCCCGCACCGTCGGACCGACGGACTCGGTGACGACGCCCTTCGCGTGCACGAGGCCCTCCGCCGGCGCGCGGCCCGCAGCACCGCGCAGGTGGCCGTCGAGGCGGGGGTCCCGCTCGACCGGGTCCGTGCGCTCTTGCCCGAACTCGAGCTCACCGGACTCGCCGAACGATGTGAGGAGGGATGGCGCCAGGCACCTGACTGACAACATGGCGGCGTGGCGGTGCTTGACTCCGTCCCCGGTCATGGCGGAACGTCGAAGCTGTGCCCCGATCTTCGTCAGCGCGCCGGAAGCGGGTCGACCTCCACCGGATCCGCGACGAGCTGCCGCCACCGGTCCACGAGGTCGTGCACGCCTATGAGCGGCACCTCGCTCTCGAGCGCGGGCTGTCGGCGCACACCGTGCGCGCGTACGTCGGCGATGCCGTCTCCCTCCTCGGGTTCCAGCACGGCCTACCGGTGATCGACTCGGGCGACGATGCACCAAGCGGTGTCGACCGGAGCCGGGGGCGCGGGGTCGAGGCGCTCAACTTGCACGTGCTGCGGGCGTGGCTCGCCGCACTGCGCACCGGCGGGGCCAGCCGGACCACGCTGGCCCGGCGGTCGGCGGCGGCCCGGACGTTCACCGCCTGGGCGCACCGGCGTGGCCACTTGGCGACCGACCCGGGCGCGCGGCTGGCGTCGCCCCGGCCGCACCGGGTGCTGCCGTCCGTCCTGCGCCAGGACCAGGCGAACGACCTGCTGCGGGCGTCCGGGTCCGGCGCCGCCGAGCAGGACGCGGTCGCGCTGCGTGACCACGCCTTGCTCGAGCTCCTGTACGCGACCGGCGTGCGGGTGTCCGAGCTGTGTGGCCTGGACGTGGGTGATGTCGATCTCGACCGGCGGGTCGTCGTGGTCCTCGGCAAGGGCGGCAAGGAGCGGACCGTGCCGTTCGGCGAGCCGGCCGGGCGGGCCGTGCGGGACTGGCTCGAACACGGGCGACCGGCGCTGGTCCGGCCGACGTCCCCACCTGCGCTCCTGTTGGGTGCTCGCGGCGGCAGGTTCCAACCGGCAAGCGTTCGACGTATCGTTCACGATGCGCTGGGTGCGGTTCCGGGTGCTCCCGTCATGGGGCCACACGGCCTGCGTCACTCTGCCGCGACACATTTGCTCGAAGGTGGTGCGGATCTTCGGAGCGTCCAGGAGCTCCTTGGTCACGCTACGCTCGCTACCACCCAGCTTTACACGCACGTGACCGTCGACCGGCTGAAGGCAATACATGACCGAGCCCACCCTCGTTCCCGATGAGCCAGGGAAAGGATTTGGGACACCGGGGTCGATGCCCACCGGCATGCCGGTAGGGACGACCAACGGTCATGCCGTGAGCTTCGGCGTTGGCGAGCGTGCCGGTGTCCTCCCAGGCGATCAGCGGACGTTCGACGACGTCGAGGCAGGCATCGTCGCCCTGTGGCGTGCGTTCGGCGAGCATCGCGCGCAGCAGTTGCGCGACCGCCTCGTGCTGCACTACGCGCCGCTCGTCAAGTACGTCGCCGGCCGGGTCGGCACCGGGCTCCCCGCACACGTCGAGGTCGCCGACCTGATCCAGTCCGGCATCTTCGGCCTCGTCGACGCCATCGAGAAGTTCGAGCCGGAGCGTGGGCTCAAGTTCGAGACCTACGCCATGCAGCGCATCCGCGGCGCCATCCTCGACGACCTGCGCGCGCAGGACTGGGTGCCGAGGTCAGTCCGCGGCCGGGCCCGCGAGGTCGAGCACGCGCTGGAGCGGCTCGGTGCCCAGCTGCGTCGCACGCCGACCGACGCGGAGCTCGCCGAAGAGCTCGGGCTGACCGTGGCCGAGCTCGGCGACGTGTACGCCCAGCTGCAGCTCACCAGCGTCGTCGCCCTGGACGAGCTGGCCGCGGCCGGGCGTGGCTCCACGCCGCTGGCCGACATCCTGGAGGACCCGGAGGCGCTCGACCCCGTCGCGCTGCTGGTCGACCAGGACAACCGCCGCCAGCTCGCCGAGGCGATCGCGCACCTCAGCGAGCGGGACCGGGTCGTCGTGACGCTGTACTACTTCGAGAACCTGACGCTGGCGGAGATCGGTCGGGTCCTCGGGGTCACCGAGTCGCGGGTCTGCCAGCTGCACACCCGGGCGGTGCTGCGGCTGCGCGCCAAGCTGCTCGAGAAGTCCGAGGTCTAGCTCCCCTCCTCCCACGGCAGCAGCCGGACATGCCCCGTGGCCACCAGCGTCAGGGGATCCAGGTACGCCTCACCCCGGCGCACGCCCCAGTGCATGCACGCGCCGGGACACCTCGCGTGGCCCGGTCGGAGGTGGCCCAGGACCGCGCCGGCCGCCACCCGCCGGCCGGCCTTGACCGCGGACGTGAGCGGCTCGTAGGTGGTTCGCAGGCCGTTGGGGTGGTCGACCGACACCACGCCCCGGCCGGCCAGCTGGCCCGCGAACACCACCACGCCCGCGCCGGCCGCCAGCACCGCCTCGCCGGCCGTCCCGCCGAGGTCGACGCCGCGATGGCCGGGGCCGTACGGAGTCGACGGCGCGTCGAACGGCCGCACCACCGGATGTGGCGGTGCCAGCGGCCACCCGAACCGCACGCCGGCCGGCGGTGTGGGTGGCCCGGCACGCGGATCCACCTCGCCAGCCGTCGACCGAGCGAGAACGCCGGGAACGGCGGAACCGGTGGGAACGGTGGGAACACCGGAGACGGCCGGGGTGACGGGCGGTGCGACCGGCGCCGAGGCCACGCCAAGCAGCGCCGGCGAGGCGATCGTCGCCAGACCCGTGACCAGGGCGAGCACCAGGACGGACGGGCGGGGACGTGGGGGACCGGTCATGGGTCCAGCCTCGTGCGGGCGTCCGATGGTTGGGGCCGGTGGTGAGAATCTGTGGACAGGCGGGCAGGTTGTGGACAAATGACGGCACCGGGGTGGCCTGGTCGAAGGCCGTCTCCGTGACCGCGTAGACTGCAATGCGCGATCCGTGGCAACACGGGTCGACTTCGCGTACCGGTGCACCAGCTACGGCAAAGCGGCATCCGGCGGTCCCGAATCACGACAAGAAGATCGAGATACGGGTCCGGCTGCCGGTACCGGTACCAGGGCGACCTCTCGAAGGCAGAGGGAGCGACAACCGACATCGCGCCGTGGGGGACACCCGGCGCGCAGACAGAAGAGGTGCGAAGCAGGCCATGGCCGTCGTCACCATGAAGCAGCTGCTCGATTCCGGCGTCCACTTCGGGCACCAGACACGCCGCTGGAACCCGAAGATGAAGCGCTACATCCTCACCGAGCGCAACGGCATCTACATCATCGATCTCGAGCAGACCCTGTCCTACATCGGACGCGCGTACGAGTTCATCAAGGAGACCGTCGCGCACGGGGGCTCGATCCTCTTCGTGGGCACCAAGAAGCAGGCCCAGGAGGCCATCGCCAACGAGGCGCTGCGGGTCGGGATGCCGTTCGTCAACCAGCGCTGGCTGGGCGGCATGCTCACGAACTTCTCCACTGTCCACAAGCGCCTCCAGCGGCTCAAGGAGCTCGAGTCGATGGAGCAGACGGGCGGCTTCCAGGGTCTCACCAAGAAGGAGATCCTCATGCTCACCCGCGAGAAGGACAAGCTCGAGCGCACGCTCGGCGGCATCCGGGACATGGCGAAGGTCCCCTCCGCGGTGTGGATCGTCGACACCAAGAAGGAGCACATCGCCGTCGGCGAGGCACGCAAGCTCAACATCCCCGTTGTGGCGATCCTCGACACCAACTGCGATCCCGACGAGGTCGACTACCCGATCCCCGGCAACGACGACGCGATCCGCTCGGCCGCGCTGCTGACCAAGGTCGTCGCCGAGGCCGCGGCCGCCGGCCTCATGGCCCGCGCGGGCGTGCGCAACGGCGTGCCGGACGGTGAGGACAAGCCGGCCGTCGCCACCGACGAGCCGCTGCCCGAGTGGGAGCAGGAGCTCCTCGTGGGCCAGAACGCACCGGCCGCTGGCGAGTCCAAGCCGGCCGAGACGCCCACCGAGTCCTGAGCCACCAGCACAGCGAAAGAAGGATGGATAGAGCCACGATGGCGAACTACACCACGGCCGACGTCAAGCGGATCCGTGAGCTCACCGGCGCCGGCATGATGGCCTGCAAGAACGCCCTCGACGAGGCCGACGGCGACTTCGACAAGGCCGTCGAGATCCTGCGCATCAAGGGCGCCAAGGACGTCGGCAAGCGTGCCGAGCGCACCACGGCCAACGGTCTCGTCGCCGCGGACGGCGGCGTCATGGTCGAGCTGAACTGCGAGACCGACTTCGTCGCGAAGAACGCCGACTTCCAAGGGCTGGCAAACAAGATCGTCGACGTCGCGAAGGCCGCCAAGCCGGCCGACCTCGACGCGCTCGCACAGGCCGAGCTGGACGGCAAGCCGGTCGCCGACGCCGTGCAGGAGCTGTCCGCCAAGATCGGTGAGAAGCTGGAGCTGCGCCGGATGGTCGTGTTCGACGGTGCGGTCGCGACCTACCTGCACCGCCGCGACCCCGACCTGCCGCCGACGGTCGGCGTGCTCGTCGAGTTCACCGGCGACGACACGGAGGCGGCTCGTGGCGCGGCCATGCAGATCACCGCGATGAAGCCGCGCTACGTCACCCGGGACGAGATCCCCGCCGACGTCATCGCCACGGAGCGGCGCATCGCCGAGGAGACCGCCCGCGAGGAGGGCAAGCCGGAGCAGGCGCTGCCCAAGATCGTCGAGGGCCGGGTCAACGGCTTCTACAAGGACGCCGTGCTCCTCGAGCAGTCCTCCGTGCAGGACTCCAAGAAAACCGTCAAGGCCGTGCTCGACGCGGCCGGCGTTACGGTCACCCGGTTCGCCCGCTTCGAGATCGGCCAGTCCTGATCGGAGCATCCCGGACCCCAGGCAGTGCCCCGCCCTCGCGTTCGCCGAGGGCGGGGCACAGTCCTGTGTAAGTCGGACGCGAGGGAGGACGTGATGGAAGGCCAGGGGCAGGGCAGGGGCCACGGGTTCCGACGTGTGCTGCTCAAGCTGGGCGGCGAGATGTTCGGCGGCGGGGAGGTGGGCGTCGACCCCGACGTGGTCCAGGCCGTGGCCCGCCAGATCGCCGAGGTCGTCGGCGACGGCGTGCAGATGTCCGTGGTCATCGGCGGCGGCAACTTCTTCCGCGGCGCGGAGCTCTCGCAGCGTGGCATGGACCGGGACCGCGCCGACTACATGGCCATGCTCGGCACCGTCATGAACTGTCTGGCGCTACAGGACTTCCTCGAGAAGCTCGGCATCGACACCCGGGTCCAGACCGCGATCACCATGGGCCAGGTGGCCGAGCCGTACATCCCACGCCGTGCCGAGCGGCACCTGGAGAAGGGCCGGGTCGTGATCTTCGCCGGCGGCGTCGGCATGCCCTACTTCTCCACCGACACCGCGGCCGCTCAGCGCGCGCTGGAGATCGGCTGCGAGGTCGTGCTCATGGCGAAGTCCGTCGACGGGGTCTACACCGCGGACCCCAAGACGACGCCGGACGCGAAGATGTTCGAGCACATCACCCACCGCGAAGTGCTCGAACAGGGGCTGGCGGTCGCCGACGCCACGGCGTTCAGCCTCTGTATGGACAACAACATGCCAATCATCGTGTTCAACCTGTTGGTCGAGGGGAACATCGCGCGCGCGGTGCGTGGTGAGAGGATCGGCACGGTCGTCAGCACTCCCTGACAGCGGCCGGGGAGACAACAACAGGAGCAGCTTTGATCGACGAGACACTCCTCGACGCCGAGGAGAAGATGGAAAAGGCCGTGTCGGTGGCAAAGGAGGAGCTCAACACGGTGCGTACCGGCCGTGCGAACCCGGCCATGTTCTCGCGCATCGTCATCGACTACTACGGTTCGCCGACGCCGCTGAACCAGCTCGCCGGCATCTCCATCCCGGAGGCCAGGATGGCGGTGGTCAAGCCCTACGACGTGAGCCAGCTGGCCTCGATCGAGCGGGCGATCCGCGACTCCGACCTGGGGGTCAACCCGACCAACGACGGCACGATCATCCGCGTCGTCATCCCGCAGCTGTCCGAGGAGCGCCGCCGCGAGATGGTCAAGGTGGCGAAGAGCAAGGGCGAGGACGCCAAGATCGCCATCCGGAACGTGCGCCGCAAGGCCAACGAGGAGCTACACCGCATCGTCAAGGACGGCGAGGCGGGCGAGGACGAGGTCGTCCGCGCGGAGAAGGAGCTCCAGCACATCACCGACAAGTACGTCGCGCAGGTGGATGAGCTCGTCAAGCACAAGGAAGCCGAACTGCTCGAAGTCTGAGAAGTTCGCTCCAGTGACCAACGACAGGACCGGCGAAACCGCCGACGCGGCCGGAGAACGGCCCGACCCCGCCGAACCGGCCGCCGCGCGGTCGCGTGCCGGCCGCAACGTGCCGGTGTCGATCGCCGTCGGCGTCGTGCTCGGTGCGGCCGTGCTGGTCTCGCTGCTCACCGTGCGGCAGATCTTCGTCGGCGTCGTGGCGGTGGCGGTCGCGGTCGGCACCTACGAGCTGGCCGGCGCGCTCAAGCGGGCTTCGGACATCCGGGTCACGGTCTGGCCGGTGCTCGTCGGCGGGCAGGCGATGGTGTGGCTGTCGTGGCCATTCGAGCGCAACGGCCTGCTCGCCGGGTTCGTGCTGACGGTCCTCGCGTGCATGGTCTGGCGCTTCGCCGGCGGCATCGACGGCTACCTGCGAGACCTCAGCGCGTCGGTGCTGACCGCCGCGTACGTGCCACTGCTCGCCTCGTTCGCGGCGATGCTCGTGGTGCCCGAGGACGGCGTGGCACGGGTGCTGTGCTTCCTGATCCTCGTGGTCTGCTCGGACACCGGTGGCTTCATCACGGGCGTGTTCCTCGGCAAGCACCCGATGGCCAAGGTCATCAGCCCGAAGAAGTCGTGGGAGGGCTTCGCCGGGTCGATGGTCGTGGGCGTCGTCGCCGGAATCCTGTCGGTCACGCTGCTGCTGGACGGCCAGTGGTGGCAGGGCGCGCTGTTCGGCGCCGCGCTCGTGTGCACGGCGACCATCGGCGATCTGGTCGAGTCGCTGATCAAGCGGGACCTCAAGATCAAGGACATGGGCCAGCTGCTGCCCGGCCACGGCGGGGTGATGGACCGGCTCGACTCGCTGCTGCCGGCCGCGGTGATCTCGTGGCTGCTGCTGCGGCTGTTCGTACCGCACTGAGCCTGGTTTGCTGGTGGACGTGGGAATGGTGGGGCGCGCGCTCGCCAGGGTGATGGGCGAGGTCCGGCGCGGGCAGGACACCGTGCCGAGCCCGAACATCTGGCACTGGCCCGAGGTCTACGAGGTCGAGAACCGCGCACAGGACGCCGACGGCGAGATCTGGCGGGTCCTCGGCCACCTGGTCGACTGGAGCGGCAAGGACGTCGTGGACGTCGGCTGCGGGGACGGCTTCCACCTGCCCCGCTTCGCCGAGACGGCGCGCCGGGTGGTCGGCGTCGAGCCGCATCCGCCGCTGGTCGGCCGCGCCCGCGCCCGCGTAGCCCGGTTGGACACCGTCGCGGTGCTGGCCGGCTCGGCCCAGCGGATGCCGCTTCCGGACGCGAGCGTGGACGTGGTGCACGCGCGGACCGCGTACTTCTTCGGCCCCGGCTGCGAACCGGGGCTCGCCGAGGCGGACCGGGTGCTGCGCCCCGGCGGCTCGCTCCTGATCGTCGACCTCGACGTGCGGCACCGGCCCTACGGCGACTGGATGCGCGCCGACCTGCCGCGCTACGACATCGTGGAGGTGGACGAGTTCTTCGACCGCCAGGGCTTCGCCAGCCGCCAGGTCGAGACGGTCTGGCGGTTCGCCGACCGTGCCGATCTGGCCGCGGTGTTCCGGATCGAGTTCTCCGCGAGGGTGGCCGAGCGCGCGCTCGCCGAGGTGGTCGGCCTGAGCGTGCCGGTCGGCTACCGGGTGCGGCACCGGCGTAGGCCGGCCGGGCTGCTCAGGCCGTGAGGCTCAGTCCTCCTCCTCGTCCCTGTCGGCGACCGGGGGCGGCTCGACCTCGCCGAGGATCGCGTAGACCTCCCGCCGGGCCTCGTTGAGAACCTCGATCGCGCGCTGCTTCTGGTTCTCCGAGGCCGCGTGCGCGACCTGCATGGTCGCGCCCATGAGCTGGCCGATCGCGTTGCGCAGGTGCACGTCGTTGGGGTCGACGTCCTGCGCGATCTCCTCCCACGGGGGAGCGGTGGCGTGCTTCTGGGCCGCCTCGCGCCCCTCGTCGGTGAGCTCGTAGCGGCGCTTGCCGCCGCTGCCCTCGGTGCTGCTGATGAGCCCCTCGTCGGCCAGCAGCTGCAGCGTCGGATAGACCGAGCCGGGGCTGGGCCGCCAGAACTGGCCGCTGCGCTCGGTGATCTCCTGGATCATCTCGTAGCCGTGCATGGGTCGCTCCGCGAGCAGGGCGAGGATCGCCGCCCGAACGTCGCCGCGCCTGCTGCGCCGGCCACCCCCGGGACCCCGGCGCCGCCCGCCGCGTCGCATGTCGCGCGCATCCGGGTAGCCGGGAAAGCCCGGCATGCCTGGCCACGGCGGACCGTACGGCGGCTGGGGCGGTGGCGGTGGCGGCGGGAACGGCCCGTGCGCCTGTGGCGGCCCGAACGGCCCCTCCGGCCCGAACGGCCCCTCCGGGCCGAAGGCCGCGTGCGGGTCGGCGAACGACGGCCGCCCGCGACGGTGGTGATGCTCTCGATGTCCGAATGATGGACGCATGATCATTTCCTCCCTGTAGTCATCGCGTGGTATCGCGATAGGTTTACGATATATCGGAACGTATCGCGATACAACCTCATTCCCGGATTCGGCCTCATGGGAGAATGGCGGCGCCATGACCGCACTTCCCCTCGTCTTCGACGCGCCCAAACGCGGCCTCCCGCCACGACACCTCGCCGACATGTCCGCCGCGCAGCGGCGCGCGGCGGTGACCGAGCTGGGGGAGAAGCCGTTCCGCGCGAACCAGCTCTCGCACCACTACTTCGCCCGGCTGACCGCCGATCCCGAGCTGATGACCGACATCCCGGCCGCGAGTCGGGGCCGGCTCGCCGAGGGGCTGCTGCCGCCGCTGCTGTCGGTGGTCCGCCACGTCAGCTGCGACGAGGGCACCACGCGCAAGACGTTGTGGCGCGCGCACGACGGGACGCTGCTGGAGAGCGTGCTCATGCGCTACCCGGACCGCGTCACGCTGTGCGTGTCGAGCCAGGCCGGCTGCGGCATGGCGTGCCCGTTCTGCGCGACCGGTCAGGGCGGGCTGCAGCGCAACCTGTCGACCGCGGAGATCGTGGACCAGGTACGTGCCGCGGCCGCCGCCATGCGCGACGGCGAGCTCGGCACGCCGGGCCGGCTGTCGAACATCGTGTTCATGGGCATGGGCGAACCTTTAGGCAATCTCCGGAGAGTGATCGCTGCGGTACGGAGGATCACTGATCCGCGCCCAGATGGCCTGGGGATCGCGCAGCGTTCGGTGACGGTGTCGACGGTGGGTTTGGCGCCGGCGATCCGGAAGCTGGCTGACGAGAAGATGCAGGTCCGCTTGGCGGTGTCGCTCCACACCCCGGACGACGAACTGCGGGACACGCTGGTCCCGGTGAACACTCGCTGGTCGGTCGACGAGGTGCTGGAGGCCGCCAGGTACTACGCGGACGTCAGCGGTCGCCGCGTGTCGATCGAGTACGCCTTGATCCGGGACGTGAACGACCAGCCGTGGCGGGCAGACCTGTTGGCCAAGCGGCTGCGGAAGCACCTGAAGCAGATGGTGCATGTGAACGTGATCCCGTTGAACCCGACGCCGGGTTCAAAGTGGGACGCGTCCCCGAAGCCGGTGGAGCGTGAGTTCGTGCGGCGGGTCAATACCGGGGGAGTGGCGTGCACGGTGCGTGACACCCGTGGTCAGGAGATCGCCGCTGCTTGTGGGCAGCTCGCCGCCGCCGAGGGCTGAGCAGGCGACAGGGCAGGCCCTGAACGCTCTCCGGGACGCCGGCCAGCCGGCGGTTCTCACTCTGCGCCAGCTCGTCCGCCATCCGCCGGTGTGCACGTCCGGACAACCGAGCGTTGCCGTGCTGCAGGTGCTCCGGATGCTGGCCGGGCAGTCCGGCCGGCCACTCACAGGCGCTCGGGTGGCCGCCCGGTGGGACGCCGATCTCGCCCCGGCCATGGCCCAAGCGTCCGTATCGAGGAGGAGCTCCTGCTCGACGATCTCGTCGACGACCTCGTCACAAGCTGAGCGCCAGCGGTCGGGCGTGGCTCGCCCGACGGCGACCAAGATCATCGTAAGTAGGTCCGTTGCGAGAGGTGGGCTGGCTGGCTACCGAGGGTGGTCGACGCGGTCCACCGGATCTGCGACCCGGCGCCGGTCCGCTCGGCGGTGTCGCCGCACACCGCGGATGACGAGTTGCGCGACACACTGGTGCCGGTGAACACGCGGTGGTCGGTGGACGGGGTGCTTGAGGCGGCGCGGTACTACGCGGACAGCACGGGCCGCCGGGTGTCGATCGAGTACGCGCTGGTCCGTGACGTGAACGACCAGCCGTGGCGGGCAGATCCGCCGGCGACGCGGCTGCGTGAGCATCTGGCGCAGCTGGTGCATGTGAACGTGATCCCGTTGAACCCGACGCCGGGGGAGTGCCTGCACCGTCCGCGACACGCGCGGCAAGGAAATCGCCGCTTGTCATCCGTGTTACGTGTGTTCGGTCCAGTGGCGCTGCAGCCTGGCGATCGCCTCGTCCTTGCTCATGCCAGCCACTTCAGACTCGCTGAGGCCGACGCGCGAGAGCAGCATGTACACGAGGTCAGCAGGTAGCGCCGCTGCCGGCGGCTCGGGCAGTCCACGGTCAGGTTTGGCGCCATCTTTCACACAGGCCCAGAACTGCGAATCGCTGACCTCGAGTTGATCACGGAGGATGTGTTTCCACATACTCTGCCCGTAGTCGCTGCGGTCCACCGGGTGGGAGATGCGTGTCCGCAAGATCCTGCCGTCGACGAGGTCGAGCTCATAGGTGACGTGATGTGTTCCGGTTCGACCCCGAGCGTTTCGCACGTCACGCCATTGCTCGATCTGACAGAAGGTCTCGTGGTCCTTGCGCGTCGGCTGAGGCCAGGTCACCGCGCGGCACCGACGAGCCAGTCGCGGAGTTGGTCGTCAGTGCTGAAGCTGATCAACTGGACCAGTCCCCAGTGGTCCCGATGGTTCGGAGCGTCCAGCAGACGTTCTTGCCAGTCTTCCGCGTACTCCCGCAGAGCATCGATCATCTCGTCGATCGCCTCGTCGAACGACGCACCATCGGCGGCCACCGGCAATCCTGGAATGAACACCGACCAGCCATCGGCCTCCGGAACGACCTGGGCACGCGGCGGAACGATCGATGCGAGAAAGTGGCGCAGGCGCTCGACGTCCACCACGGCGGTCGTGGCTGAGTCGCGCCGAACCGTGGCGACGCGCCCCCTCTCCGCGGCGTCCAGCAGGTCCTTGAGGTGTGCGCGAGCCTCGGTGTAGCTGTCGTAGTGAACAGCGGACATGCCGGCCTCCCAATCGGTCATCAGCAGCGTCTCACTGTCGGCCAAGTACGTCAAGTACGCTAAGTACGTCAGGCTGGCTGAGTTGAGCGGACGGCAGAAGTGGCAGTTGTCAGTCCGTTGCCAGTCCGTTGTCACTGGCGAGCCGCCGGCGAACTACCGTCGTGCGGTCGACGCGGTGCACCGGATCTGTGATCCGGCGCCGGGTGGGCTGGGTGTCTCGCAGCGCGCGGTGACGGTGTCGACGGTGTCGCCGCACACGCCGGACGACGAGTTGCGGGACACGTTGGTGCCGGTGAACACGCGCTGGTCGGTGGACGAGGTCCTGGCGGCGGCGCGGTACTACGCGGACACCACGGGTCGCCGGGTGTCGATCGAGTACGCCCTCATCCGCGACGTGAACGACCGGCCGTGGCGGGCGGACCTGCTCGCGAAGCGGCTGCGTGAGCACCTGGCCGCCGATCGGCGTAGCCCGCCGGCCGCGCCTCGCTCCGGAGGCTCATCGTGGCGACGGTGTGGTAGCACATGCCGAACGACGAGGTGCGCATGCCCGGCCCCGGGGAACCCGGGCCGTCGCGGCACGGTTGAATGACGCATCGGCGCCCGGGAAGAGCGGCGCCCGGAGATGGGAGGTCAGGTGGCCGACACCGCGCGCGACATCGAGCGCATCTACTCCACGGCCGAGGTGGTCGCGAAGCTGCGCCGTCTCGCCGACGCCCTGGAGACGGAGACGTCCTTCCGCATCCAGATCGCGAACGAGCGGATCCGCGTCCCGGCGCGTGCCCAGTTCTCGATCGAGCACGAGCGCGGCGACGGCGAGGAGGAGATCGAGTTCCAGCTCAAGTGGACCCTGGACGACTCCGACGCCGACGACGGGGACCGCGTGGTCTGACCGCGGGACCAGGGCGAGGAGCGACGTGGAGATCTGGGTCAACCCGAGGTGCGCGAAGTGCCGCTCGGCGCTGTCCATGCTGGACGAGGCGGGTGCGCGGTACACCGTGCGGCGCTACCTGGAGGACCCGCCGACCGCGGCCGAGCTCGGCGAGGTGCTGGGCCGGCTCGGACTCGAGCCGTGGGACGTCGAGCGGACCGGGGAGGCGGTCGCCGCCGAGCTGGGCCTCAAGGACTGGCCGCGGACGGCGGCCGATCGCGGGCGGTGGATCGAGGCGATGGTCGAGCACCCGATCCTCATCCAGCGGCCGATCATCACCGCGGACGACGGCACGGCGGTCGTCGGCCGCTCACCGGAGTCGGTGCGGTCGGTGCTGCGCGGATGACCCGAACGTCCGGCGATGGCGTCCTCGCAACGCCCTCGCCGACGGACCGCCGCTACCGGCGCCAGGCGGTGCGCTGGCGCACCCGGTACCCGACCAGGAGCGCGACCAGGCCGACACCGACGGCGAGCAGCCACAGCCGCTCGGTCTGCGCCACGTTGTTGCCGACGAACGCCATGATGAACATCGCGATAGCGGAGATCCAGCCGCCGATCTCGCGGCCCCGGGGGAACCGGCCGTGCCAGCCCCATTCGGCGGACGGCTCCTCATGCGGGTCGACCGCGTTCCTCGGCCGCCTCTCCAGCTGTGAGCGAGCCACGTTCCCTCCCTGCACCTGCGATTCTTACGCACATGTTCCCACACGGTCCCGACACCGCCCGTGCGGAGGGCGCTCGGCACCCATCAGGAACAATGGGCGGCGATGACCAGACGTACCGTCCTCGTTCTCGGCTCCACGGGCTCGGTCGGTGTCCAGGCGTTGGACGTGGTGACGGCCAACCCCGACCGGTTCGAGGTGGTGGGTGTCGCGGCCGGCGGCGCCGACCCGGCGACGCTGGCCGCCCAGGCCGTCGCCTCCGGTGCGCGGGCCGTCGCGGTCTCCCGCTCGACCGCCGCCGAGGACGTCCAGCTCGCGCTGTACGCGGAGGCCAAGCGGCGCGGCTACGAGCGCGGCGGGTTCCCGATGCCCCGCATCCTCGCCGGTCCCGAGGCGGTCGCCGAGTTGATCGACTCGACGGCCGCTGACGTCGTGCTCAACGCGATCACCGGCTCCCGCGGGCTCGAGCCGACGCTGCGCGCGCTGGCCACGGGCGCCACACTCGCGCTCGCCAACAAGGAGTCGCTGATCGCCGGTGGCCCGCTGGTGCTTCGTGCCGCCAAGCCGGGCCAGCTCGTGCCGGTCGACTCCGAGCACTCGGCGATCGCGCAGTGCCTGCGTGGTGGCCACGAGACCGAGGTCGACCGGCTGGTGCTGACCGCGTCGGGTGGGCCGTTCCGCGGCAGGCGCCGTGCGGACCTGGCCGGCGTGAGCGTCGCGGACGCGATGGCGCACCCCACGTGGGACATGGGCCCGGTGATCACGATCAACTCCGCGACCCTGGTCAACAAGGGCCTCGAGCTGATCGAGGCGCACCTGCTGTTCGGCGTGCCCTACGCGCGGATCGACGTGGTCGTCCACCCGCAGTCGATGATCCACTCGATGGTCACGTTCACCGACGGCTCCACGCTCGCCCAGGCCAGCCCGCCCGACATGCGGCTGCCGATCTCGCTCGCGCTCGGCTGGCCGGACCGCGTCCGGGCCGCGGCCCGCCCGGTCACGTTCGGCGACCCGTCCGCCTGGACGTTCGAGCCGCTGGACGACGACACCTTCCCGGCCGTGCGGCTCGCGCGGCAGGCCGGCGAGGCGGGCGGCTGCCTGCCTGCGGTGTACAACGCGGCGAACGAGGAGGCGGTCACCGCCTTCGCGGAAGGACACACGGCCTTCACCGACATTGTGGACACTGTGCACCGAGTGCTCGACGACGCGGACGGCTGGCACGCCGAGCCGTCCGGGGTCGAAGAGGTGCTCGCCGCGGAGAGCTGGGCCCGCGCCCACGCCAGGCAGCGGCTCGGGGCAACGGCTGAGCTCGGGACCACCGGGCGGGGAGAGGACTGACGACGTGCTCGCGTGGATCCTGGGGATCATCCTCTTCGCGCTCGGAATATGCGTTTCCATCGCGCTGCACGAGGCCGGCCACATGGGCGCGGCCAAGATGTTCGGGATGCGGGTGCGCCGGTACTTCATCGGCTTCGGCCCGACGATCTGGTCGTTCCGCCGCGGTGACACCGAGTACGGCCTGAAGGCGATCCCGGCCGGCGGGTTCTGCGACATCGCCGGCATGACCGCGCTCGACGAGGTCACCGCGGAGGAGGCGCCGCGGGCGATGTGGCGCTACGCCACGTGGAAGCGCTTCGTGGTGATGGCCGCGGGCTCGATCACCCACTTCATCATCGGGTTCATCATCCTCTACCTGATGGCCATCTCGATGGGCCTGCCAAACCTGGATCTCAGGAACTTCGACAGCAACACCGCGAGGCCGCTGATCGGCACCGTCAACGACTGCGTGGTCGACAAGAACAGCGAGTCGACGGACGAGTGCCCGCCGGACGCGGCCGCCCCCGCCAAGGACGCCGGCCTGCGACCCGGCGATGTCGTGCAGTCGATCGACGACACGCCGACGCCGTCGTGGGGGGACATGGTCAGGACGGTGGAGGGCCTGTCCGGCCCTGCCGAGTTCGTGGTCAGGCGGGGGAGCGAGACGGTCACGCTGACCGTGGACGTCGCCCAGGTCTCGACGGACGACGGCAAGGTCGGCGCGATCGGCGTGTCCCTGTCGCAGGACGTGCTGCCGCCCCCGGTGAACCACTACAGCGCTGGCGACGGGGTCGGCGGCGCCGTGAGCTTCACCGGTGAGATGTTCGTCGGCGTCTGGAACGGGATCCTCGCGTTCCCGGAGAAGATCCCGAAGGTCATCGAGGCGATCGGCGGCGGGGAGCGCCCCGACGACACGCCGATCAGCGTGGTCGGCGCCAGCATCATCGGCGGCGACGCCGTGGAGCGCGGGCTGTGGGAGCTGTTCCTGCTGCTGCTCGCCACGCTGAACTTCTTCGTCGGCGTGTTCAACCTGCTGCCGCTGCTGCCGCTGGACGGCGGGCACATCGCGGTCCTGTTCTACGAGAAGGTCCGGGACTGGCTGCGGCGGCTGCGCGGCAAGCCGGCGGGCGGGCCGGTCGACTACTCCAAGCTGTCCGCGGTGACGATGGTGTTCATCCTCATCGGCGGTGCGGTCGTCTTGTTGACCGTCACAGCGGACATCGTCAACCCGATTCGCCTACCTCAGTAGGCTTGGTGTCATGACCGAAGGCATCATGCTGGGCATGCCGGCGACTCCGCCGCCCGTGCTGGCGGAGCGCCGCGCGACCAGGCAGCTCAAGGTCGGCAAGGTCGGTGTCGGTAGCGAGCACCCGGTCTCGGTGCAGTCGATGACCACCACGAACACCGCCGACGTGAACGCGACCTTGCAGCAGATCGCCGAGCTGACCGCGACCGGCTGCGACATCGTCCGGGTGGCGTGCCCGTCGCAGGATGACGCCGAAGCGCTGCCGGCGATCGCGGCGAAGTCGCAGATCCCGGTGATCGCGGACATCCACTTCCAGCCGCGTTATGTGTTCGCCGCGATCGAGGCGGGTTGCGCGGCCGTGCGGGTCAACCCCGGCAACATCAAGAAGTTCGACGACAAGGTGCGCGAGATCGCCGCCGCGGCGCGCGATCACGGCACGCCGATCCGCATCGGGGTGAACGCCGGTTCGCTCGACCCGCGCCTGCTGAAGAAGCACGGCAAGGCGACGCCGGAGGCGCTGGCGGAGTCGGCGATGTGGGAGGCGTCCCTGTTCGCCGAGCACGACTTCCACGACATCAAGATCTCGGTGAAGCACCACGATCCGGTGACCATGGTCCGGGCCTACGAGCTGCTCGCCGAGCAGTGCGACTACCCGCTGCACCTGGGCGTGACCGAGGCGGGGCCGGCGTTTCAGGGCACGATCAAGTCGGCCGTGGCGTTCGGTGCGCTGCTGCGGCAGGGGATCGGCGACACGATTCGGGTGTCGCTGTCCGCGCCGCCGGTCGAGGAGGTCAAGGTCGGCACGCAGATCTTGCAGTCGCTGAACCTGCGGCCGCGCAAGCTGGAGATCGTGTCGTGCCCGTCGTGCGGGCGGGCGCAGGTGGACGTGTACAAGCTGGCCGACGAGGTGACCGCGGGGCTGGAGGGCATGGAGGTGCCGCTGCGGGTCGCGGTGATGGGCTGCGTGGTGAACGGCCCGGGTGAGGCGCGCGAGGCCGACCTCGGGGTCGCGTCGGGCAACGGCAAGGGCCAGATCTTCGTGAAGGGCGAGGTCGTCAAGACCGTGCCCGAGCACCAGATCGTGGAGACGCTCATCGAGGAGGCCATGCGCATCGCGGAGGAGTCCGGCGGGTCCGCCCCCGGCGAGCCGGTGGTCACCGTCGGCTGACCACCGCACCGACTCGGTCAGCGCTTGGTTTCGTAGCGGGACAGGGTCACGTCTTCCGGGAAGGTCCGCGTCTCCAGCAGGCGCAGGTTCACCCAGCTGTCGAGCGAGCTGAAGAACGGTGTGCCGCCGCCGACCAGAACCGGGTGGGTGACCACCTCGTACTCGTCGATCAAGCCGGCGCGCATCGCCGTGCCCGCGAGGATGGCGCCGCCGATCTCCATCGGGGCGCCGTCCTCGGCCTTCAGCCGGGTGATCTCGGCGACGGCGTCGCCGGTGACCAGGCGCGCGTTCCCGTCGACCCGGTCGAGGGTCGACGAGAACACCACCTTCGGCGTCTTCTGCCAGACGCGGGCGAAGTCGATCTCCACGGGCGTCGCGCCCGGCTGCTTGTCGGCGGTCGGCCAGTGCGAGCTCATCAGCTCCCACAGCTTGCGGCCGTACAGCGAGATACCGATCTCGCGCGCCCGGTCGTTGAACCACTGATGCAGCTCGACACTCGGCCCGCTCCAGCCGATGTCGTCGCCGCGCGCGGCGACGTAGCCGTCCAGGGACATGTTCATCGAGTAGATCAGCTTTCGCACGGTGCCAGCCTCCCAGCGTGTCGGTCTCATGTATACCGACCATGCCGGCACCCGAAACTCATCGGTGCGCGATCTGTGCCCGCAGGTAGTCCTCGTGCTCGGGGCTGAGCGCGGTGAACTCGGCCGGCTCGCGGACCCGGTGGATCTCGACCTCACCGGTGCACGGGCAGCGGTGCGCCCACTCGACCGCCTCCCGGCGCGAGGCGACCTCGATCAGCCAGTAGGCGGTCGACGACCGGTCGTCGCCCTCCTCGAACACCACCCGCCTGCCGGTGTACCGGACCCGGGCGCCGCGCGCGCTGGAGGCCGGCCCGTCCGAGACGAGCAGCACGCCGGCCCGCACCAGCTCCTCGTTGTACCGCCATAGCGCGGCCGCCGTGGGCGGGGCACCCTCCGCCGGCGTGGCCAGGACCATGAACCGCATGGCGGGCTCCTTCCGTTCGGGTTCCGCACTGACACGTCGAGGCGAGCGGCGCCAAATCGACACCATCGGTGGAATTTCCGGCCCGCTTCGCGGCCGGCGGGTCTTTGCTGTCCCGGGAGCCGGACATCTGGCACGCTTGACCACGTGTTGCGGCTTGCTGGAGCGCGGCTGCTCGACGAGCGGGATCGGATGGCCGTGCGCGCGATGCTCACGGCGGACCCGGTCGCGTCCTGCATGGTCGCCTCACGGATCGAGACGCTCGGCATGGACCCGTGGCGGCTGGGCGGTGAGCTGTGGGGCTGCGAGCCGCGCGGGTTCCGCAGCGGCCGGCTGGACTCCCTCTGCTTCGCCGGCTCGAACCTGATCCCGTTGCAGGGCAGCCGGTCCGCGCTGCGGGCCTTCGCCGACCGGGCGCTGCGCCGGCGGCGGATGTGCTCGTCGGTCGTCGGGCCGGCCGAGCAGGTCCTCGGCCTGTGGTCCGAGTTGGAGCTCGACTGGGGCCCGGCGCGCGAGGTGCGTGACGACCAGCCGCTGATGTCGACCGGCAGGCAGCCCCGCATCCCGGCGGACCCGCTGGTCCGCCCCGTGCGCCCGAACGAGCTCGACCGCTACCTGCCGGCGGCGGTCGCGATGTTCATCGAGGAGGTCGGCGTCGATCCGCGGATCGGCGACGGCGGGGCGAGCTACCGCGCCCGGGTCGCCGAGCTGATCGCGGCCGGCCGTGCGTTCGCCCGGTTCGAGGGCGGCGACGTGGTGTTCAAGGCGGAGATCGGCGCGCTGTCCAACGCGGTCGGCCAGATCCAGGGCGTGTGGGTGCATCCCGACCGGCGCGGGCACGGACTCGGCACGGCCGGCACCGCCGCCGTCGTGGACCGGCTGGTCCGCGGGCTCGGGCGCACCGCGAGCCTGTACGTCAACGCCTACAACGCGGTGGCGCAGTCGGCCTACCACCGGATCGGCTTCACGCGGGTCGGGCAGTACGCGACCGTGCTTTTCTAGTTGTCGGTGGGGTCGGCCATACTCGCCCGCGTGCCTGTTGTCTTCCGCCGCGCCGCCGTCCTGCTCGCCGCCGTCCTGCTCGTCGCGCCCGTCGCCGGGTGCGGGCTCTTCGGCGACTCCGGGCCGCAGCCGCAGGACGTCGCCGACGACTACCTGGGCGCGTTCGCTCGGGGCGACGGCGCGGCGGCCGCGAACCTGACCGACTCGCCCGACTCGGCGAAGGCACTGCTGGCCGTCCTGCGGGAGGAGCTGGCGCCGGAGGCGGTCGCCGCGCAGCTGGGCGAGGTCGAGACCAGCGACACCACGGCGAAGGCGAGGTTCGACGTCACGTGGGACTTCGGGCACGACCGCCGGTGGGAGTACGAGGGCCGGATGGAGCTGCGCCAGCAGGACGACGCGTGGAAGGTGCACTGGTCCACCACGGTCGTGCACCCCGAGCTGGCCGCGCAGCAGTCGATCGCGGTGCAGAACGAGCAGCCGGAGCTGGCGCCGGTGCTGGATCGCGAGGGCATCCCGCTGATGTCGCCCGACCGTGTCGTCTCCGTCCTGTTCGAACCCGGGAAGACCGGCGGCGACCCGGGCGCGGTGGCCGGCTCGCTCGCCACGGCGCTGGCGGGGTTCGACCGGACGATCACCCAGAAGTCTATTTTGGACGGTGCGAGCGAGGTGCCGGAGGGGCAGCCCTACCAGGTCGTCGCGCTCCGCTCCAACGACTACGAGCGGGTGAAGCCGCGGATCTACGAACTGCCGGGCGTGCGGTTCACCGCGTCGCCGCGCCTGCTCCCGGCGGACAAGAAGGTGGCGCCGACGCTGCTTCCGGGGATCCGCAAGCTGGTCGAGGACGAGCTGATCGGCAAGGCCGGCTGGCGGGTGATCACCACGGACGCGTCGGGCGCCGAGGTGTCCGAGCTGTACTCGAAGGCGGCGGAGCCCGCGGAGGCGGCCGAGGTCACGCTGAGCACGAAGTCGCAGACCGCGGCACAGGCGGCGCTCGCGGCGGAGCGGACGCCGTCGATGCTGGTGGCGATGGAGGCGTCGACGGGTGAGCTGCTGGCCGTGGCCCAGAATCCGGCGGCGGACGAGCAGGGCGCGGTGGCCCTGACCGGCCGCTACCCGCCCGGGTCGACGTTCAAGATCGTGACGGCCATCGCCGGCATCGAGGCGGGCAAGACTCAGCCGAATGCCCGCGTCGGCTGCCCGGGAACCGTGAAGATCAACGGCCGGGTGGTGCCGAACAACGACGAGTTCGACAAGGGCGTGATCCCGCTGCACAGCGCGTTCGCGTTCTCCTGCAACACGACCTTCGCGGAGCTGGCGGCGAAGCTCGAGCCGTCCGCGCTGACCGACACCGCCCGCCGGCTGGGCCTCGGCGCCGACTTCGTGATGAGCGGCGCCACGACGGTCACCGGTTCCGTGCCGCCGGCGACGAACGTGGTGGAGCGCGCGGAGGACGGCTTCGGCCAGGGCAAGGTGGTGGCGAGTCCGTTCGGTATGGCCCTGGTCGCGTCGACGGTCGCCGCGGGCACGATGCCGACGCCGACGCTGCTGGCCGGTTCCCGCACGGAGTCGGACACGGTGGACCCCGAGCCGGTCGACCCGCAGGTCCTGACCGCGATGCACGCGATGATGCGGGAGGTCACCCAGCGAACCTCCGCGCTCGCGCCGTACCCGGACGTCCGCGGCAAGACGGGCACGGCCCAGTTCGGCGACGGCAAGCGCGCACACGGCTGGTACGTGGGCTTCCGGGACGACCTGGCCTTCGCCATCCTGATCACCGACGCCGGCCAGTCGGCCAAGGCGGTGGCGGCGGCGACCCGCTTCCTCGCCGCACTCCGCTGACGGTCCGCCCGCCACGACGCCGGACGCTGCCCATTCCGCACCGGGCCCCGAGCAGCGCATCGTAGGGTGGGGCCATGCCCGTACGTGCTCCGCTCAAGCCCGGCGTCCAGTCGCCGCGTCGGCAGGTTCCGTCGTCCATCGCGCGTCCCGAGTACGTGGACAAGCCCGCGCCACAACGCAACACCGAGCCGTGGGTGCAGACCGACGAGACCATCGAGGCCATGCGGGTCGCCGGGAGGATCGCCGCGCAGGCACTCCAGGAGGGCGGCAAGGCCGTCAAGCCAGGCGCGATCACCGATGACATCGACGCCGTGGTGCACGAGTTCCTCCTCGACCACGGCGCCTACCCCTCCACGTTGGGCTACCGGCGTTTCCCCAAGTCGTGCTGTACCTCTCTCAATGAGGTGATCTGCCACGGCATCCCGGACACGACACAGATCCAGGACGGCGACATCGTCAACATCGATGTCACCGCCTACCTCGGCGGCGTTCACGGCGACACCAACGCGACCTTCCTCGCCGGTGACGTCGACGAGGACGTCCGGCTGCTCGTCGAGCGGACCCACGAGGCGACCATGCGCGCCATCAAGGCCGTCCGCCCCGGCCGGGCACTGAACGTGATCGGCCGCGTGATCGAGTCGTACGCCAAACGGTTCGGCTACGGCGTCGTCCGCGACTTCACCGGGCACGGCATCGCCCGGTCCTTCCACAGCGGGCTGGTCATCCTGCACTACGAGGAGCCCAGCGTCGACACGCCGATCGAGAAGGGCATGACGTTCACCATCGAGCCGATGATCACCCTCGGCGGCATCGACTACGACATCTGGGACGACAGCTGGACGGTCACCACGAAGGACAAGAGCTGGACCGCCCAGTTCGAGCACACCCTCGTGGTCACCGACGGCGGGGCCGAGATCCTCACCCTGCCCTGAGCAGCTCGCCGAGCACCTCCAGCACTGCCACCGCGACCGGATCGGGGTCGGTGGCCGGCGCCAGGTGGTGGGAGTCGAGCCGGCGCACGGGCCAGCCGAGCGCCTCGGCCCCGGCGACGTCCTCGGCGTAGGGCTCGGACAGCGCCACGTAGCCGGCCGGACCGGACCACTCGACGTCCGGCCGCGGCTCCTTGAGGAACGCGACCGGCACCTCGGGTGCCTCGTCCGCGATCTGGGCCCGCAGCTCCTCGTCGGCGACCAGCTCGACCAGCGGGTCCGGGTCGAACCACCGTTGCCAGCGGGGCAGCCGGCCCTCCCGGGACGCGGACTTCAGCTGCGTGTACAGCTCCGCGGGCACCGTGTCGCGCCAGGTCCGGCCCGGTGTCGGCAGCCCGGCGTCGACGAACACCAGCCCGGTGACGGTGTCCTCCAGCGCGTCGGCGAACGCCGGCAGCAGCGGGCCGGCGCCGCTGTGCCCGACCAGCACGACCGGCCCGGTGGGCCATGTCTCGCTCGCAAGCTCGCTTCCGATGTCCCCTCGCAGGCTCGGTGACGCCGCTCGCGGTCGCCCGGTGTCTGATGATTCGCTCGCACGCTCGCTCCCGACGTCCCCTCGCAGGCTCGGTGACGCCGCTCGCGGTCGCCCGGTGTCCGATGATTCGCTCGCACGCTCGCTCATGGCATCCGCGAACGCGCCGACCAGCACCTGGTGCACCGGCGCGGACACCACGCTGGGCCGCAGGTCGAGCAGGACCACGTCGATGTCCGGCCCGGCGAGCAGGTCGCGGCCGTGCGCGGCGAGCGCGTCGGCGAGCGGGCGCAGGCTCGCCGGCCCGAGGAACGGGCTGTGCACGAGGACGATGGTGATCGGGGACGCGGCCATGCCCGCGATGATGGCAGGTGACGCGAGTCGCCCGGCGGGAGGACCGTGGCGCGGTCCGGCGCGGGAGAGGATGGCGGGATGCGTGGAGCGGTGCTGGTCGCCGGAACGTCCTCGGACGCGGGCAAGAGTGTGCTGGTGGCCGGGCTCTGCCGCTGGCTCGCGCGCGAGGGCGTGCGGGTCGCGCCGTTCAAGGCGCAGAACATGTCCAACAACTCCGTCGTGACGCCGGACGGCGGCGAGATCGGCCGGGCGCAGGCCATGCAGGCGGCGGCCTGCGGGCTCGAGCCCAGCGTGCGGTTCAACCCGGTCCTGCTCAAACCCGGCGCGGACGACAGCTCGCAGGTCGTGGTGCTCGGCCGGCCGGTCGGGGTGGCGGACGCGCTGTCCTACCGGCGGTTCGAGCTGCTCGACGTGGTCATGTCCACACTGGATGGTCTACGTGCGGAGTTCGACGTCGTGGTGTGCGAGGGCGCCGGCTCGCCCGCGGAGATCAACCTGCGCTCTCGCGACATCGCGAACCTCGGCCTGGCGCGGGCCGCCGGGCTGCCGCTGCTCGTGGTCGGCGACATCGACCGCGGCGGCGTGCTCGCGCACCTGTTCGGCACGCTCGCCGTGCTGGACCCGGCCGACCAGGCGCTCGTCGCCGGCTTCGTGATCAACAAGTTCCGCGGCTCGCTCGACCTGCTCGCGCCGGGCCTCACGGGGCTGACCGAGCTGACCGG
>NZ_JBOHGB010000048.1:0-44511 GCF_050699935.1 Actinophytocola sp. | reverse complement strand
ACGAGTTCGCGCGCGCCAACCAGGCGTTCCACGACATCCTCGCGGTGGGCCTGTCGCTGGGCGGCACGGTCACCGGCGAGCACGGCATCGGCAAGATCAAGCGCGAGTGGCTGGAACGCGAGATCGGCCCGGTCGGTCTGCGGGTGCACCGCACGATCAAGGCCGCGCTCGATCCGGAGAACCTGTTCAACCCCGGCTCGATGTTCGCGATGTCGTAGTCCGCTCGGTCAGCGCTGCTCGGTGACCTCGGCGGTCTCGGCCGTCGCGGCCGTCCCGTTGGTGGCCACCTGTGCGAGGCGCTTCCTGCGGCGCGCCTTGAGCACCTCGACGACGATCGGGATGATCGAGATGAGCACGATCAGGATCGCCATGGCCTCGATGTTGGTCCGCACGAACTCGATCTGGCCGAGGAAGTAGCCGAGGACGGTGACGCCGGTGGCCCACAGCACGCCGCCGATCGCCGAGTAGACGAAGTAGCGCTTCGGGTCCATCCGGCCGACGCCGGCCATCGCGGTGATGAAGGTCCGCACGATCGGCACGAAGCGCGCGAGCACGATGGCGCTGGCGCCGTACTTGTCGAAGAACTCGTGCGTCTTGTCGACGTGCTCCTTCCTGAACAGCCGCGAGTCCGGCTTGTTGAACAGCGCCGGCCCGGCCTTCGCGCCGATCCAGTAGCCGCAGACGTTGCCGACGAACGCGCACACGGTCAGCAGCACGCACGCCAGCCACAGCGGGGTCGCGATCGCGCCGGTCGCCACGAACAGACCCGCGGTGAACAGCAGCGAGTCGCCCGGCATGAAGAAGCCGATCAGCAGCCCGCACTCGGCGAAGATGATCAGGCACGCCACGGCGACCGCCCACGGCCCCATCGCGCGCAGGATGACCTCCGGGTCGAGCCAGGACGGCAGGAGCATGGTGTGGGTGGCGGCGGTCGCGAGCGTCACGCCGACCAAGGTACCGAACGCTAGAGAAGGGTCAGCAGGCCGACGACCGCTCCGGCGGCCAGGCCGAGGAGCAGCGCAAGCAGGATGATCCAGCCGACGGCGACGCCGCCCTGCGGTTCGAGCCGGGTCGTCCCCACGGCCGGCACGGGGGTGCGGACCGTGGGTGGGTCGGCTTCGGGCAGCGGGACGCCGCCGCCGGAGAGCAGGCCGTAGCCGCCGAGCGCGGGGCCGGTCGAGTCGACGTGCTGGGGCTCCGGCAGCGGCGTGCGAGCGGCGTGCGCGCGCAGCGCCTCGGCCACCAGCCGTTCCGGGTCGTCGGTCACGAAGGTGACGCTATACCCACGTGCCGGCCTTCATGACCGCGCTCGGGTGCAGCGTTTCGTCGAGCAGGACCAGGTCCGCGGCGTACCCGGGGGCGATCCGGCCGATGACGTCGCCGAGGCCGAGCAGCTCGGCGGGCCGGGTCGAGGCGGCCGCGACGGCCTCACCGATGCCGAGCCCGCAGCGGTGCACGACGTTGCGGAAGGCGGCGTCCATGGTCAGCGTGCTACCGGCGAGCGACCCGCCGCCCGCGAGCGTGGGCACGCCGTCGGTGACCGTGACCTCGAGCCCGCCGACGTCGTAGACGCCGTCGCCCGCGCCCGCGGCGGAGATCGCGTCGGTGATCAGCACGGTCCGGCCGGCGCCGGCGTGCCGCGCGGCGAGCCGGACCACGGTCGGGTGCAGGTGCACGAGGTCGCAGATCAGCTCGACGGTCACCCGCTCGTCGTCGAGCAGCGTGCCGATCGGGCCGGGCTCGCGGTGGTGGAGCGGGCGCATGCCGTTGAACAGGTGGGTGGCCACGCTCGCACCGGCGTCCACGGCGGGCGTCACGTCCTCGGCGAGGGCGTCGGTGTGGCCGACCGCGGCGAGCACGCCGGCGTCGACCAGCCGCTTGACGGCCGGCACGGCACCGTCGAGCTCGGGCGCGATCGTGACCATCCGGATGGCACCCCGCCCGGCGGCGAGCAGGGAGTCGACGGAGGCGGCGTTCGGCGGCCGGAGGACGGCGGGGTCGTGCGCGCCGCAGCGGGCCGCGGAGAGGAAGGGGCCCTCGAGGTGGATGCCGGCGAGCAGGCCGTCGGTGACGTGCTCGCGCAGCGCGGCCACCTGCTCGACGAGTACCGGGACGGGCCGGGACACGAGGCTCGCGAGCGTCGTGGTGGTCCCGTGCCGCCGGTGCGCCTGGACGGCGTCGCGCACCTGGCCGGGTTCGGTGAAGGAGGCGCCCCCACCCCCGTGGCAGTGGACGTCGACGAACCCGGGGACGACCCAGCTGCCCCGCGCGTCGATGGTCCGCGCATCGGGCCGGTCGGCCGGGGCGCCCGCGCCGACCGCGCTGATCGCGCCGTCCTCGACGAACACCCAGCCGGGGTCGAGCACGCCGTCCGGCGTAGCGACCCTGCCCCCGGCGATGAGCTGCGCAGCCATGCCACTCCCTTGAACCACGACCGGACCCTATTGGTCTATACCATAGTCGGTAACAGATCAACCGGTTGTGTACAAGGGCCTGGAAGGACGCCATACGGACGCTCGGCGCCGTGAAGGACGCCTTCCTGGCATTCGCGCTCGGGGCGACGGAGTCGGGGTCAGGTCGGCGGGCGCATGATCTTCTGCAGCGCGTCCAGGGCCCGGCTCGCGGTCGACTTGACCGTGCCCTTCGAGATGCCGGCCGCGTCCGCGATCTCCGCCTCCGACAGGTCGCCGTAGTAGCGCAGCACCAGCACCTCCCGCTGCCGGGGCGGCAGCTGCGACAGCGCGCGCACCACCGACTGGTGCTCGGCGGTCAGCATCGCCAGGCTCTCCGCCGATCGGGCGTTCACCTGGTGCGGCGGGGTGTACTCGCGCGCGGTCTTGCGGCGGCGCAGCACGCTGCGCGAGCCGTTGACCACGGCCGTGCGCAGGTAGCCGAGCGCGGCCGCCGCGTCACGCAGGTTTCCCCAGTTGCGGTGCAGGCCGGTGAACGCCTCCTGCACCACGTCCTCCGCCGTGGCCGGCTCGTCGACCAGCAGCAGGGCGAGTCTCACCAGCCGCATCCGGTGGGTCCGGTACAGGTCCTCCAGGGTGAGCGGCGCCGGTTCCGTCCCGGGTTTCGCGAAGCTCCCCGAGTCGATTGCCCGCAGGTGCCCGAGCGTGCGTTCGACGCTCCGCTCCGCGCTGTGTACACCGTCCCCGCTCACGTCGAAACCCTACCGGGGCGGCGCCCTCCACGGACAGGCACAAGTAGCGTTCGGAAACGTCGATCGAGCCGTGAGGAGAGCGGGATGGCCTGGTTCACCGTCGAGACCACCTACACCGACGACCGGGAGAAGCTCGCGGCGGCCCGCCCGCGCCACCGCGACTACCTGGGTCGGCTCGTCGACGAGGGCACCGTGACCGCCGCCGGGCCGTGGGCCGACGACTCCGCCGGGTTCGCGATCTACCGCGTCGCGGACCGCGCCGAGCTCGACCGGCTGCTCGACGCCGACCCCTACACCACCGGAGGAGTCGCCGAGTCGCGTGTGATCCACGAGTGGCGGCCGGTCCTCGGGCAGTGGGCTCAGTAGGTCCCGCCGAGCTTGCGGTGGTCCCAGCTGACGATCTTCGTCGGCGTGCAGATCAACCCGACCCGCTTCGACGCCTGCAGCCGGACGAACTGGGTCGCCGCCGTGGCCGCCTGCTCGCTCGGGGTGTACCGGCGCATCAGCTTCGTACCCACCAGCGCGACCTTCTCGGTCTCCTCCACCAGCTCGACGTCGCACTCCATCGACACCCCGCGCAGTTGGTCGTAGTTGTCACCGGTCTCGATGAGCACGGTCGCCTGCGGGAGCCGCCGCAGGTTCGCCGCCTTCTGGGACGCGCCGTAAGTCCACGTCGCGATGCCGTCCCCATGCGGGATATACCACAGGGCCACCAGGTGTGGCCGGCCGTTCGGCCCGATCGTCGCGAAGTTCGCGATCTTGCCCTCGCCGAGCAGGTCCCCGATCTCCTCGGGGGTCATGACGATCTGGGCCCGCCGCGACATCCGCGCCTCCCGAGTGCTCGTGGATCTCCCTTATAGCGCATCTCGGCTGCGTGCCGCAGCCCTGCCACCCGGGCCGACCAGGCTCGACTCGACCTCGCCGCGCTCCGCGATGTCCTTGAGCACCGCCTCGTCCGCGGCCGGCACGATCGTGCGTGCCTGCCGTTCGACCGCCCGCGGCAGCAGCGCGCGGATCAGCTTCGCGAAGCCCACCCAGCGCGGCACGTGCACGACGCGTGCCCGCGCCGCGATGCCCGCGCTGATCAGGTCGACGGCCACCGACAGCGGGTAGGTCCTGCCGGCGATCCCCTTGGTGGAGCGCCGCAACCCGCCGAACACCGGGTGCGCGTCGGCGTCGTTGACCATGTCGGTCGCGATCCACGTCGGGTGCGCGACGCCGACGTCCACGCCGAGGTGCTTGACCTCCGCGCGCAGCGAGTTCCCGAACGCCTCCACGCCGGCCTTCGCCGCCGAGTACGCCGCGTTGCCCGGGATGTGCACGATCGCCGCGGCCGAGGACACCAGCAGCGCGTAGCCCTTCGCCTCGACCAGGTGCGGCAGCGTGACCCGCATGGTGCGCCACACGCCCAGCAGGTCCACCTCGATCACCCGCTCGAACGCCGCGCGGTCGATGGAGCGGGTGAAGCCGGTGGCCGCGATGCCCGCGTTGGCCAGCACCACGTCGATCCGGCCGAACCGCTCGACGGCCGCGGCGACCGCGCGCTCGAGGTCCGCCCAGCGCGTCACGTCGGCCTCCCAGGCGCCGGCGTCCGGCCCGCACTCGGCGGCGACCCGTGCCAGCTCGTCCGCCTCCAGGCCGACGAGCGCGAGCTTCGCGCCACGGCGGGCCAGGTCCTTCGCGACGCCGGCGCCGATGCCCCGCGCCGCCCCGGTGATCAGCACGATCTTGCCGCGCACGCTCTTGCTGCCAACGCCGAACATGCCGCCTCCCGTCGAGAGTCCGGCGCCGAACTTACCATGAGTAACCTACTGTCGGTAACTGGCAATTGTGTACCGAATGTTTAGGAAGAACGGCTCTATGTGACCTCCCCTGGCTTCGACAGGATTCGGGGCCATGGCAGAGGTCTTCGATCGCCGTTCGGTCCTGAGGGCATCGGGTGTGGCCGCCGCGGGTGTCGCGGTCGGCGGCGCGGTCGCGACCGCCTCGTCGGTGTGGGCGGAACCCGACGAGCCGGTCTTCGCGCACGGCGTGGCCTCCGGCGACCCGCTGCCCGACGCGGTGCTGCTCTGGACCCGCGTCACGCCCACGCCCGAGTCGACGCCCGGCTCCGGCCAGGGCCCGAGCGCGACCGTGATCTGGGAGATCGCCACCGACGCGGCGTTCGCGAACATCGTCAGCTCCGGCGGCGTGACCACCGGACCGGACCGCGACCACACGGTCAAGGCCGACGCGACCGGCCTCGCCCCGGCGACGAGCTACTTCTACCGCTTCCGCCTCGCGGACGCGGTGTCCGCCGTCGGCACCACCCGCACGGCCCCCGCCGCGGACGCCGCGCTCGCGCATCTTCGGTTCGGCGTCGTCTCGTGCTCGAACCTGCCGCAGGGCCACTTCGCCGCCTACCGCTACCTCGCCGAGCGCGGCGACCTGGACGCCGTGCTGCACCTCGGTGACTACCTCTACGAGGGGGGCGGCGGGGCGATCCGCCCGCACGAGCCCGCGCACGAGATCATCACGCTCGCCGACTACCGACAGCGCCACGCGCAGTACAAGGGTGACGAGCACCTGCGGCGCCTGCACGCGGCCGTGCCCGTAATCGCGACCTGGGACGACCACGAGGTCGCCAACGACGCCTGGTCCGGCGGCGCGGAGAACCACCAGCCCGACACCGAGGGCGACTACGCCGCCCGCAAGGCCGCGGCACACCAGGCGTACTTCGAGTGGATGCCGGTCCGCAACGAGGCCGACCGGGTCTACCGGCGGCTGCGGTTCGGGCTGCTCGCCGAGCTGAACATGCTCGACCTGCGCAGCTACCGCTCCCAGCAGGCGAAGCCGTTCGACGACGACGTCGACGACCCGAACCGGACGATCACCGGCGCCGAGCAGCTGGCGTGGCTGCGCGACGGGCTGGTCGGCAGCGGCTCGCAGTGGAAGCTCATCGGCAACTCCGTGATGATGGCGCCGGTCCTGGTCCCGCCGCTGCCCGGCGACCTGCTCGGCCCGCTGCTGGAGCTGCTCGGCCTGCCCCGCGACGGCGGCGTGGTCAACCCCGACCAGTGGGACGGCTACGCCGCGGACCGCCGGCGGTTGCTGGACACGTTGGCGGACAACGGGATCCGCGACACCGTGTTCCTCACCGGCGACATCCACTCGTCGTGGGCGTGCGACGTCCCGCGCGACGCCGGCACCTACCCGCTGTCGGAGTCGGTGGCCGTCGAGTTCGTCGCCACCTCGGTCACCTCGGACAACATCGACGACATCGCGGGCGTGCCGCCGCGCACGATCGGCCCGGTCATCGAGAGCGCGCTGACCACGCTGAACCGGCACGTCAAGTGGGTCGAGGTCGACTCGCACGGCGCGTGCGTGCTCGACGTGACACCGGCCGCCGTGCAGATGGACTGGTACTTCCTCGCCAACAAGGAGGACCCCGCGAGCGCGCTGTCGCACGCGCGGTCCTACCGGGTGCGGGCCGGCACCCAGAAGGTGCGGCGGGTGGGCTCGCCGGCCGCGGCCGGCTGAGTCCCGCGCGGTTCACCGACCCGTCGGGGATCCGTTCGAGGCGGCATCCGTCCGGGAGGCTCGTAGGATTTGGCCCGACGGCCCTGTCCAGCCCCGAGGAGGACGTACCGATGCCTATCGCCACACCCGAGGTCTACGCGGAGATGCTGGACCGGGCGAAGGCGAACGAGTTCGCATTTCCCGCCATCAACGTGACCTCTTCCGAGACGCTCAACGCCGCGCTGCGGGGCTTCGCCGAGGCCGAGAGCGACGGCATCGTCCAGGTCTCCACCGGCGGCGCGGAGTTCGCCTCCGGCACCAAGGTCAAGGACATGGTCACCGGGGCGGTCGCGCTCGCCGAGTTCGCCCACGTCGCCGCCGCGAGGTACCCGGTCAACATCGCGCTGCACACCGACCACTGCCCGAAGGACAAGCTGGACGGCTTCGTGCGGCCGCTGGTCGCGCTGTCCGCGGAGCGGGTCGCCGCCGGCAGGGAGCCGCTGTTCCAGTCGCACATGTGGGACGGCTCGGCCATCGACCTGGACGAGAACCTCGAGATCGCGGCCGAACTGCTGGACGCCACGGCCAAGGCGAAGATCATCCTCGAGGTCGAGATCGGTGTCGTCGGCGGCGAGGAGGACGGCGTCGCGCACGAGATCAACGAGAAGCTCTACACCGCCGACGGCGACTTCCTGAAGACGGTGGACGCGCTCGGCGCCGGCGAGAAGGGCCGCTACCTGCTGGCCGCGACGTTCGGCAACGTCCACGGCGTGTACAAGCCGGGCAACGTGCAGCTGCGCCCGGAGGTGCTCCGGCGCGGCCAGGCGGTCGCCGCCGAGAAGCTGGGCCTCACCGCCGGCTCGAAGCCGTTCGAGCTCGTGTTCCACGGCGGTTCCGGCTCGCTGCTGGAGGAGATCCACGAGGCGGTGTCGTACGGCGTGGTGAAGATGAACGTGGACACCGACACCCAGTACGCGTTCACCAGGCCCGTGGCGGCGCACATGTTCACCAACTACGACGGCGTGCTCAAGGTCGACGACGAGGTCGGGAACAAGAAGGCCTACGACCCGCGCAGCTACCTCAAGGCGGCGGAGCAGGGCATGGCCGCGCGCGTGACCCAGGCGTGCGAGCACCTGAAGTCGACGGGCCGGATGCTGGCGGGCTGACCGGCCGGGCTCGTCTCTCGGTTTCGGGCCGTCGGGCAGGATGGCGGTATGACGCTGCAAGAGAACCTGTTCGGCGGCCCGCCCGCGACGCGGCTGCCGGATCGCCCGGAGCCGCAGGACGCGATGGAGGCCGGCACCGAGCCGGCGAAGGTGGTCACGCGGTGGCCGGACTTCAGCGAGGGCTGGGCGGCGCTGTCCGAGCTCGCGCTGACGGAGAACAACCCGGTGGCCGCGTACGCCTACGCCCGTACCGGCTATCACCGGGGCCTGGACCAGCTGCGCCGGGCGGGCTGGAAGGGGCACGGCCCGATCCCCTGGTCCCACCGCCCGAACCAGGGCTTCCTGCGTGCCCTGGCCGCCCTGGCCCGTGCCGCGCAGGCCATCGGGGAGACCGCGGAGTACGACCGCTGCAGCCAGTTCCTGGCCGACTCCGACCCGGACGCCCCCGCACGGCTGGGCCTCGCCTAGCCCCGCGGTGGCGCGGGGTCAGCCGGCGGGGCGGTTGAGGATGCCCACCAGCAGGGAGTGGACGGCGGCGTGGTCGCGGGTGTCCACGAGCTTGCACACGCCGCCGCGCAGCCGGTACCACTCGTCGGCGCCCGCGTAGCGGACCTTCGCCGTCACCACGCCGGCACTGTCCACAGTGGTCCTCAGCTCCAGGTCGCCGGTCACGACGCCGACCTCTTCGGTCAGCACGCCGCCCTGACCGGCGACCAGTGGGGTGTTGTACGCGCTCAGCACGTCCCGAGCATGTCAGCCAGCGCGGCCTGCTCGGCCTCGTTCACGGTGAGCTCGTAGGTGAACTTGACGTGCGTGAACGCCGACGCGTACCGGCACCACTCCGACTCCAGCGGCGGCCGCCACGTCTCCGGCGTCTGGTCGCCCTTCGACTGGTTCACGTTGTCGGTCACCGCCCACAGCTGCGGCGAGTCCAGGTCGTTCGCGAAGACCTCGCGCTCCTCGATCGTCCACTCCGCGGCCCCGCTGCGCCACGCGGCGGCCAGCGGCACCATGTGGTCGATGTCCACGTCGCCCGTGTCGGTCCAGGTATCGCCGTCGTACGGGCTCGTCCAGCTGCCGGCCGTCGCCTCGCAGTCCTCGTCGACCTCGACGCCGTCGCCGTCGCGCTTCAGGACCTCGTCGCGGGTGTCGCACGTGCCCTCGACCGTCTCCCAGTGCGGGAACTCGTCCCGGTCGTAGCCGTCCATCGAGCCGTCCGGGGCGACGGTCAGCTGCTCCAGCTCGGACATCGCCGTCGCGGGATCCGGGATGTTCGGCGGGATCGCGATCGCCGAACCGCCGCCGTACACGATCGCGGCGCCCGCGCCGACCGCCAGGACGGCCGTGAAGACCCGCACTTTCCCCGACCTGCTGAACATGTGAAGTCGCCTCCGTGCTACAGATCACGTTGGAACGTCACCTGACTGTGCGGCACGAAGATGACCCGATCAATACCGAAGGGTAACTCTCGGTAGAAACCCTGGTGGGCTCGGCAAAATCCAGACGATCGTCTTCGTCTGAACGGCCGAACGCCCCGGAACCTCGATGGTCCCGGGGCGTCGGTTCCAGGCTCAGCAGTAGTACAGCATCCGGTACAGCTGGTCCTCCTCGGTCTCGTTGATCGTGAGCGAGTACCGGTACTTCACGTGGATCCACATCTTCGCGTAGGTGCACCAGTACGACGTCCGGTACGGCTTCCACGTGTCCGGGCCCTGGTCGCCCTTCGACTGGTTCACGTTGTCGGTCACCGCGATCAGCTGCGGGTACGACAGGTCGTTGGCGAACCGCTCGCGCTCGGCCGTGGTCCACGACGAGGCGCCGGTGCGCCACGCGTTCGCCAGCGGCACCATGTGGTCGATGTCCACATCGGACGAGTCGTACCAGGTCGCGCCGTCGTACGGGCTGTACCAGCGGCCCGAGGTGGCGGCGCACGACGAGTCGGTCTCGACGTCCGTGCCGTCCCGCCTGAGCACGGTCTCGCGGGTGTTGCAGTTGCCGGAGACCGTGGACCAGTGCGGGAACTTGTCGCGGTCGTAGCCGTCCATCGACCCGTCCGGGGCGACGTCGAGGTGGTACAGCTCGTAGCGGGCGGTCGACTCGCTGGGAATGTTGGGCGGGGTGGCGCTCGCCGGCGCCGAGACGACGACGGCGCCCGCTAGAGCGAGCATCGCCGAGGCGAGCAGGATTCCGGTCTTGCGCATGGCGCTACCTCCGTGGCAGGGATCACGGTTGCCAGTCCACTGTCGCGCACGAAGATGGCCAGGAGAAGGAGCGGTGTTGAACAGATTTCCGCGCCATAACGGGGAATGCGGCGGCGGGAACCCCTCGCGGTCCCGCCGCCGCATCCGTGTCGCGGCTACACCGGGCAGGGCGGGCGGTTCTCCGGCCGCGGGTCCGGCCAGTAGCCGAACCGCGGGTGACCCGGGCTGAGCAGGGCGGCGGTGCAGCCGCGCGACCGGATCGTCGCGTCCGGGTAACCCGTGCCGACCCGTAGGCCGGACAGGTCCTCCAGTTGGACGACCGGCTCGTCGAAGTACACGTGCTCCCGGTTCTTCGGCCGCACGCAGCCGGACGGCACGAAGCCCCACACGCCGTGGTCGGCGCCCGGGCGCGGCGCGCTGACCAGCGCGATCGAGCCGTCGGTGGTCAGGTACCGGAAGCTGACCTTCGACATGTCCAGGCCGGGCACCCGCTGCGCGGGGTCGACGACGTCCGGGGCGGCGGAGTGTCGCGTGTAGTTCAGCGACAGCACGCAGTCGGGCGTCGCCGCTAGGTGCACGCCGGTGCCGAACGTGATCCGCCGCCACCGGCCGTCGACCTCGCGCAGCGAGCGGAACGGGGCGTTGATCGCGCCGACCCAGTCGCGCCACCGGGCCTGGTCCGTGCCGCAGCGCTCGGGCACGCCGGCCAGGCCGCCGGGCCGGCTCGCCCTGGTCAGGTGGCCGCGCAGCACCCAGCCGACCGGCGTGGACATCGCGTGCCGCGGGGTGACGGCGATCCGCACCCACTCGCCGCAGTAGGCCCGCACCTTCGCGGGGTCGCCCTCGCGGGCGTTGGCGAGCACTAGCCGCGCGGGCGCGTCGCGGACCGTCGCGCGGTCGCTCGCGATCGTGTCGCTCGCGGCCGCGGGCTCGGGTGCGGCCGGCTCGGGTGCGGCCGAGATCGTCGGGGCGGTGGTGGCGGTGACCGCGATCAGCGCGGCGGTCAGCGCGATGGCGCGCAGCGGGCGCACGGTGACCTCCCGGTCCTCGGTGGTGTCCCGATCGCACCCGGACCGGCCGGCCGCGTCACGGACCGTTGCGCGCACGGGCAAGACGGGTGCACGCGGAGGTACACGCTGAGGTCAGCGGACCACCCGGAGGTCGTCCGTGTGCCGGTACCAGGTCCACCGATTGACCGACCGCGGATGAGCGACGCCGTCGTGCACCGGCGTCACCGGCTCGCCGCCGAACTGGACGGCGCGGCCGGTGACGGTGCTGACCTTGTTGCGCGGCAGGCCCTTCCGCACGATCCGCACGCGCAGGCCGAGCTCGGGGTCGGGCGTGACCTCGACGCGCCGCGCCGGCCCGCGCAGCGGAGTCGCGTCGTCGCAGTACACCGTGCCGCGCACCGCCGGGAGCACGCCGAGCCCGACGAGCACGCCGCCGTTGTCGTCGCGGACCAGCGGGAACGGCGCGACCCGCCCGTCGAGCGCGGCGGTGATGAGGTCCTTCGGCAGTTCCCACAGGCGCGCGACCGGCGAGCCCGGGTCGGTGGGGACGTAGCCGACGGGCACGTCGAGCCGTTCGATGCGCAGCAGCCGCACCACGATCGCGGCAAGGTCGGCATCACTCCCGTGGACCACGAGCTGACCCTCGGTCATTCCCTTGAGCAGCGGATCGACGTCGGATTTGCCCGGTGTGGCCGGTATCTCGTGCGCGCCGGATCCCGCGCGTGCCACGAGCTTTCGCCAGTCACCGCTGGTGACGGCCGCACCGCAACCCAACATCAATGCAGCCACGCGTGATCTCCTGGTCTACGCTCAATCACCGGCATTTCGCCTGTAAGAAACCGTCCTTGCGGAACCCGGGGAGTCTCACATGCCGGCCATCGTGCTCATCGGCGCCCAGTGGGGCGACGAAGGGAAGGGTAAGGCCACCGATCTGCTCGGCGAGCGGGTCCAGTGGGTGGTGCGGTACCAGGGCGGCAACAACGCCGGCCACACGGTCGTGCTGCCCGACGGGCAGGACTTCGCCCTGCACCTCATCCCGTCCGGGATCCTGACGCCGGGTGTCACCAACGTGATCGGCAACGGTGTGGTGGTCGACCCGGGGGTGCTGCTGGACGAGCTCGCCGGGCTGGAGAAGCGCGGCGTGGACACCTCACGGCTGCTGCTCTCCGCCGACGCACACTTGATCATGCCGTACCACGTGGCCATCGACAAGGTGACCGAGCGCTACCTGGGCAAGGCGAAGATCGGCACGACCGGCCGCGGCATCGGGCCTGCGTACCAGGACAAGGTGTCGCGCGTCGGGGTGCGCGTGCAGGACGTGCTGGACGAGAAGATCCTGCGGCAGAAGGTCGAGGCCGCCCTCGACGTGAAGAACCAGATCCTCGTGAAGGTCTACAACCGCAGGGCGCTCGACCCCGAGCAGGTCGTCGACTCCGTGCTGGAGGCGGGCGAGCGGTTCGGCAACCGGATCGCGGACACCCGGCTGCTGCTCAACGAGGCGCTCGAGCGTGGCGAGACCGTGCTGCTGGAGGGTTCGCAGGGGACGCTGCTCGACGTCGACCACGGCACCTACCCGTTCGTGACGTCGTCCAACCCGACCGCCGGCGGCGCGTCCGCGGGCTCGGGCATCGGCCCCACGCGCATCACGACCGTGATCGGGATCCTCAAGGCGTACACGACGCGGGTCGGCTCGGGCCCGTTCCCGACGGAGCTGCACGACGACATGGGCGAGCGACTGCGCAAGACGGGCGCCGAGGTCGGCGTGACCACGGGCCGCGCGCGCCGCACGGGCTGGTTCGACGCGGTCATCGCCCGCTATGCCGCACGGGTCAACGGGATCACCGACTACTTCCTCACGAAGCTGGACGTGCTGTCGGGCTTGGAGGCCGTTCCGGTGTGCGTGGGCTACAAGGTGAACGGCGAGACCGTGCACGACATGCCGATGACGCAGACGGACGTGCACCACGCGGTGCCGGTGTACGAGCAGCTGCCCGGCTGGTGGGAGGACATCTCGGCCTGCCGCTCGTTCGACGACCTCCCGGTGAACGCCCAGGCGTACGTGCACCGCCTCGAGGAGCTGTCGGGCACCCGAGTCTCGGCGGTCGGCGTGGGCCCCGGCCGCGACCAGACGATCGTCCGCCACCCGATGACCGGCTGACGCCTCCGGCCCCCGATTCCAGCCTAGCGACGAGGTCCGACAGTTCCGCGCTGTCCACAGGAACCCTTCCACAGCACCGAAATCGTCGGTCCCGACCCGTAAACTGGTGATCGGGGGCCGGAGGCCGCCCGTCAGGCGGCGGCGAGCTCGTCGTCGCGCTCGGCTACCGCGATGTCGGGGTTGTCGGTGAACAGGCCGTCGATCCCGGTGGCGCGGAACGCCTCGAGCTCCGCGAACAGGTCGCCGTACTCGGCCGGTGCCTCCGAGGACCGGAAGTCCGCCGGCAGGAACGTGTTCTCCGCGCGGAACGTGTACGGGTGCACCTCGAGCCCGGCCCGATGCGCGTCCCGCACGAGCGTCGTCGGCTCCAGCAGGAAGCCGGCGTCGTCGCGCGGGATGACCTGGTTCTTGTCCGGGCCCAGCCCGTCCGCGTACTCCGCCACGTCGCGCAGCCCCTCGGGGGTGACCATGTCCGCGTAGGTGCGCGGGTCACCGGTGTCCACGAAGTCGAACGGGGCGCCGGTCGCGCTCGTCAGCTGCACCAGCGGCACGCGCAGCTTCGGGTCGAGCTCCTGGAGGTTCGACACCTCGAACGACTGGACGAACACCTTGGCGCCACGCCGGTTCAGCCCGTTCCCGTTCAGAGTGGACACCAGCGCCGGCTCCAGCGCCAGGCCCTGCTCGCGGAAGTACGTGGGGTGCTTGGTCTCCGGGTAGATGCCGATCGGCCGGCGCAGCTCCCGCGACAGCCGCTTCGCCAGGTCGATGACCTCCTGGAAGGTCGGCACCTGGTAACGCCCGTCGAAGATCGTGTTGCGCTGGCGGATGTCCGGGATCCGCTCCTTGGCACGCAACGTCCGCAGCTCCGCCAGCGTGAAGTCCTCGGTGAACCAGCCCGTGGTCGCCACGCCGTCGAGCGACTTGGTCGTCTTGCGGTCGGCGAACTCCGGGTGCTCGGCGACGTCCGTGGTGCCGCTGATCTCCGGCTCGTGCCGGGCGACCAGCACGCCGTCCTTCGTGGTCACCAGGTCCGGTTCGATGTAGTCGGCGCCCATCCGCGCGGCCAGCTCGTAGGAGGCCAGGGTGTGCTCCGGCCGGTAGCCGGACGCACCGCGGTGGCCGACGACGGTGAACTCGGCACCGGTCTCGTGCCGCTGATCGGGTGCCCGGTCGGCGACCGCGGGCGCGGCACCCACCAGGGTCAGCGCCGCGGCCGCGGCGACGGTGACGCGTAGGAACTTCGATGTCATCACGTTCCTCCTTGGAAGACCTGGGCATCCTGTCCGAAGCTGGCGAACTGTGTGAGGCACGAAAGGTAACGGTGGGATAACGTAGCCGATCACTTCTGCGCGTAAGCAGTGACCGGTAAGTTGCGGATGGTGACGAGCTCGACGGAGCGCACCGACACCTCGAGCGCCTCGGAGGAGCCGGCCCGGGTCGGTGCCCAGGAGCGGCCGGACATCGACGTCGGCGAGCACGACGAGGAGCGGCCCGCACGGCGACTGAGCCGCCGTGTCGAGCTTGTCGTCTGGGCCACGTCGGTCGCGATCGCGCTGCTCGTGCTCAAGCAGGTCTTCCTGCCCTTCGCCAAGGGCAACCAGTACTACCTGGTGATCTTCCTCGCCGTCGCGCTGCCGCTGGTCTTCCTCTGCTACCGCCCGCGCGGCCGCCGCGTCCCGCCGGGCGAGGGCGCGCCGGACCGCGACGACCCCGGCCCGCTCGACTGGGCGTTCGCCGCGGTCGCGCTCCTGGTCGGCCTCTACCCCGTCCTGCCGCTCGCGATCGGCGACTTCGGCGGCGGGTACGACGCGTTCCTGGACCGGCAGGGTCTTCTGTCCACTTCGGACATCGTGGCCGGCACGCTGCTGCTGGTCCTCATCCTCGAGGCGACCCGACGCACCACCGGGCTGGTGCTCCCCGTGGTGTGCCTGGTGTTCCTGGCCTACTCCTACTACGGCGGCTACCTGCCGCCCGGCTGGAACATCGCGCACGCGGGCGTCGACTTCAGCCAGATCGTCAACGCGCTCTACAACGACCAGAGCGGCTTCTACGGCGTGCCTCTGGATGTCGCCGCGACTTATATCGTTCTGTTCACGATCTACGGCGCGGTGCTGGCGCAGTCCGGCGCCGGCACGTTCTTCGTGAACCTGAGCTTCGCGCTGTTCCGCCGTTCGCGCACCGCACCCGGCCGCACGGCCGCGATGTCCGGGTTCCTGCTCGGCACCGTGTCGGGCTCGGGCACCGCGACGACGGTCGGCCTGGGCGCGATCACCTGGCCGGTGCTGCGCAAGGCCGGCTACCCGCGGGAGAACGCGGGCGGCCTGCTCGCCGCGTCCGGCATCGGGGCGATCCTGTCGCCGCCGACCCTCGGCGCGGCGGCGTTCATCATCGCCGAGTACCTGGCGACGCCGTACCTGACCGTGCTGGTGTGGGCGATCGTGCCGACGCTGCTGTACTACCTGGGCATCGCGTTCGCGGTCGAGGCCGACGCCCGCCGGTTCGGCGCGAAGCACGTCGACATCGAGACCCAGCCGGTGCTGGGGTTGCTGCTGCGGGGCGGCTACCACTTCGTCTCGCTCGCGATCATCGTCGTGTTCCTCGCGCTGGACATCCCGCCGTTCACCGCGGTGGTCTACGCGAGCGGGGTCGCCGCGCTGTTCGCGTTGGTCGCTCGGATCGTCGGGGCCGCCGGTTCCGGCGAGGGGCTCGGCACCGCACTGCTCGCCTGGGTGCGCTCGATCGCGAACGCGCTCGCCGAGGGCATCCGCGGGGCGCTGCCGGTGATCGCGGTGTGCGCGGCGGCCGGCGTGATCACCTCGACGATCACCAAGACCGGGCTGGGCCAGGAGCTCGCCGCGGCCCTGGTGGACGCGGCGCGGGCGCTGGCCTCGAACCCGACCGTCGTGCTGATGCTGACCGTGGTGTTCGCGGCGGTCGCGGTGAGCGTGCTCGGCCTGGCGGTGCCGGTGACCGCGTCGTTCATCATCGCCTGGGTGGTGCTCGGGCCCGCGCTCGCCGACCTCGGGGTCGCGCCGCCCGAGGTCGCGATGTTCATCTTCTACTACGCGGTGCTCTCGGAGGTGACGCCGCCGACCGCGCTCGCCTCGGTCGCGGCGGCGGCGATCACCGGGGGCGCGGTGATGAGGACGATGTGGCAGACGTGGAAGTACACGCTGCCCGCGTTCCTCGTGCCGATCGCGTTCGTGCTCACCGACAACGGCTCGGCCCTGCTGCTGCAGCAGCCACTTGGCACGACGCTGTGGGTGGTGCTGGTGTCCGCGCTCGGCGTCGCCGCGCTCGCCGTGCTCACCGGCGGCTGGCTGTTCGGCCCGGCGCGGTGGCCGGAGCGTTCGCTGTGCGCCGCGGCCGCGCTGCTGCTGCTCTATCTGCAACCGCTGTCCATCGCGATCGGTGTCGGTTTGTTCGCCGTCGCGGTCGCCGTCCATCTCCTCACGCGTTCCCGGGAAACCGTTGAAGGACAAGGAGTCTGACCATGCGTGCCTTGACCATGCGAGCACAGCGGATCGTCGCCGGCGTCGTCGCCGTAGGGCTGGTCGCGGCCGGCTGCGGCGGCAAGCGCCCGACCGAGTCGGCCGACTCCGGGTCGGGTGGCTGCGAGGCCGCCGAGGGCCGGGTCACGATCGCGACCGGCAACACGGGCGGTGTCTACTACACGCTCGGCGGCGGGCTGGCGCAGCTGATCAGCGACGAGACACCGATCAAGGCCAGCGCCGCGGAGACCGGTGCCTCGGTGCAGAACATCCAGCAGCTGGTGACCGGCGACTACGACATCGCGTTCTCACTCGCCGACTCCGCCGCGGACGCCGTCGAGGGCAAAGGCGGCTTCGAGGGCGAGAAGCAGGACATCACCGCGCTGGCCCGGATCTACTCGAACTACACGCAGGTCGTGGTGCGTGCGGACAGTGGTATCGAGTCGGTCGCGGACATGAGGGGCAAGAAGATCTCGACCGGGTCACCGAAGTCGGGCACCGAGGTGATCGCGAACCGTCTGCTGGAGGCGGCCGGCCTGGACCCGGCGTCGGACGTCTCGGCGCAGCGGCTCGCGCTGCGGCAGACCGTGGACCAGATGAAGACGGGCCAGATCGACGGCTTCGTGTGGTCGGGTGGGCTGCCGACGCCGGAGGTCACGGACCTGACGACGTCGATGAAGGACGGCGTGCGGTTCGTCGACATCACCGGCCTGCTGCCGCAGCTGCGGGAGATCAACCCGGTGTACGAGGAGGGCACGCTGCCGGCCGACACCTACGGGCTGGCCGAGGACGTGCCGTCGGTCGTGGTGCCGAACGTCCTGCTGGTCCGCAGCGACTTCCCCGACGGCGACGCGTGCGCGATCACCAACCTGATCTTCGACCAGAAGGGCGAGCTGGCGAAGGTGCACAAGGCCGCCAACGAGCTCGACCGCGAGACGGCCGTCGAGACCGACCCGGTCCCACTGCACCCGGGCGCGAAGGAGGCCCTGGGCACCGACTGACGCCGTCCACAGCCCCGCTCCGCGCGACCCAGAACTGTCAGTCCCCGCGAATAGACTGGAACGCGGGGGCCCCCGCGAGTCCGGAGTTGTCCACAGGTCTCAGCGTCGGCGGCCGTCCGTGTCGGCGCCCGCCGATACGCTGGAATCCGGGGGCCGGAGGCCACCGGTCGGGCGTGCGGCAACTACTCTGTTTGCTCGTGCGTGTCCTGGTCATCGGTTCCGGCGCGCGCGAGCACGCCCTGGTGCTCGCGCTGTCCCACGACCCAGCGGTCGTCGCGCTGGCGTGTGCGCCGGGCAATGCCGGCACCGCGGCACTCGCCGAGTCCTACGGCGTGGACGTCGCCGACCCGGCGTCGGTGGCGGACCTCGCCGTGGAGTGGCGTGCCGACCTGGCCGTGATCGGCCCGGAGGTGCCGCTGGTCGCCGGCGCCGCGGATGCCGTGCGCGCCAGGGGAATCGCGTGCTTCGGCCCCTCCGCCGCCGCGGCGCGCATCGAGGGCTCGAAGGCGTTCGCGAAGGACGTGATGGCGGCGGCGGGCGTGCCGACCGCGCACAGCGAGATGGTCGACAACCCCGCGAAGCTGGACGCCGCGCTGCGCCACTTCGGCCCGGTGTGGGTCGTGAAGGACGACGGGCTCGCGGCCGGCAAGGGCGTCGCGGTCACCGACGACCTGGCGGCGGCCCGGTCGCACGCGATGACGCTGCTCGACGGCGGGCACCCGGTGCTGCTGGAGACGTTCCTCGACGGTCCCGAGGCGTCGCTGTTCTGTCTGGTGGACGGGACCACGGTCGTGCCCTTGTTGCCGGCACAGGACTTCAAGCGCGTCGGCGACGGGGACGCGGGCCCGAACACGGGCGGGATGGGTGCGTACGCGCCGCTGCCGTGGGCACCACCGGGCCTGGTCGACGAGGTCGTGGCGAAGATCGTCCAACCGGTGGCCGCCGAGCTGGCCGGGCGGGGCACGCCGTTCACCGGCCTGCTGTACGCGGGTCTGGCGCTGACCGCCTCGGGCGCGCAGGTGATCGAGTTCAACTGCCGCTTCGGCGACCCGGAGACGCAGGTCGTGTTGTCCCTGCTGCAAACCCCGCTGGCGCGTCTGCTGCACGCGACGGCGACCGGCGGGCTGTCCTCGCACCCGGCGCTGGAGTGGTCCGACGGCGCCGCGGTGACCGTGGTGATCGCCGCGGAGGGCTACCCCGGCTTCGCGCGCTCGGGCGACGTGATCACGGGCGCTGAGGCGGACGGCGTCCTCCACGCGGGCACCCGCCGCCGCGACGACGGCGCGATCGTGTCGGCGGGCGGTCGTGTCCTGTCGGTGGTCGGTTCCGGCGCGTCCCTGCCGGACGCGCGCGAGGAGGCGTACCGCAAGGTGGCGGCCGTGCACCTGGCCGGATCCCACCATCGAACGGACATCGCGCTGCGGGCCGTGCGGGGCGAGATAACGGTGGTCTGAGGTTCAACCGATCAGCGGAACCACGACTCGGTTTTCTTCGCCAGAGTTCAAGTTGGTCATACCTTGACTTGGTAGCCTGCGGAGCGGGACGGGTCAGTCACAACCAGTGGGGAGCGTCGGGGATGCAGATCATGGGCGACTTCGGCCGCGGCATCAACGAGGTCTTCCGCCAGGTGGACGCCGCGACCAAGGGCGTCACCTCCGGCACCTTCACGGTGAACCAACACAACGTCCTGGCCGCCGCCCGAATAATAGAATCCCAAGCCGACGCCTTGATGGATACATGGAAGAACGCACGCCGCGACATGAACATCGAACCGCCCGGTTCGGACGACGTGAGCATGCGGATCGCTCCGGCCTGGAACGACCGTCTGGTCTCCGATGAGGACTCGTACGCCAACCGCGTGGGAGCGTACATCACCGGGCTCAAGAAGCTCGCAGTTCAGCTTGGTGACACCGCGAAGGCGTACGGATTCACCGAGGACCAGATCGAAGCCGCATTCAGGGGAAAATAGTGCGCGTCCGTACCGCACTGATCACGATCACCGGCGTGATCACTCTCGCGCTGGCCGCCGGCTGTACCGACAGCACCGATGGTGTCGCCACACCGGGAGGCCAGGACGGCCCGGGCACCGAGGAGCCGGGGCCCACGGGTGATCCGGCGGAGTCGGAGTCCAGCACCGAGCCGACGGTCGAGATTCCTCCGCGGCCGGAGGACTTGTCCCTTGACGGGGTCAAGCCGTGCTCGCTGTTCACCAAGGCTCAGCTGACCCAGCTCGAGATCACCGATCCTCCCACTCCCAAGACGTCGAGCGGGTACTTCGAGGCACCGGGGTGTGATCTTGAGATCGCCACAGTCGAGACGTTTCGCAGCTACGAGGTACTGACCGTCACCGAAGAGGGAATCGGACCGTGGCTCAGCGGCAAGCGCAACGTGGAAGCCGAGTTGAGCGAGGTTGCCGGCTTTCCGGCCGCGACCTACTGGCTGCGTGGTGCCGAGGGAAACCAGGCCATGGACTGCGCCACGGCGATCGACGTCGCCGAAGGCCAGCAGCTCATGGTGACCGCCGACAACGATGCGAACCGCAGCTTCGCCCTTGACCAGTTGTGCCAGATGGCCGAGAACGCGGCCGGTATGGCGATCCAGACCTTGCAGACGGTGAGGTGAGGAGTTATGGACGGGGACCACGGACTCAACGACCTACGCTTCGACGGGTACTCCAACGAGGAACTCGCCACGCAGGTGAACGGCCTGCGTGACGGGTCCGGGGCCAGCACGCTGCACAATGCTGTCGGTGCCCTCGTCGGCCTGGCCGAAGGGCTCGCCGAGACCGACCGGACGCTGCGGGAGCAGCTGCGGGAGATCGGCGTGACCTGGCAGGGTGAGGCGGCCAGGGAGGGGACCGGCGCCACCGAGAACGCCACCATCTACGCCGACGAGGCCACCAGTCCCGTGCGGGACTCCGCGAAAGAGGTCGACTCCCAGGGCGCCGTCTTCGCCAACACCCGCAACAGCGCGCCCGAGTCCGGCGTCCTGCTCGGCCCCACCGAGGAGAGCCTCGGCGACAAGGTCGCCGGCTTCTTGGGCCACACCACCGACCACGCCAGAGACGTCCGCGCCACCAACGCGGCCCGCGACCAGGCCATCGACGGCCTCAACGGTTACCAGCAGACCAGCGCCAGCGCCCTCGCGAGCTCCCAGGCACTCCCCGTCCCGCCCGGGATGAACCTCATCGCGCAGCCCGTGGAGCAGCGGATCGGCGCCACGGGGGTCCCGGGCATCGGCCCCGGCGGCGGGCCCGGGCTGGCCGGTGGCGGGCCGGGTGCAGGAGCCTCGCCGTTGCCCATCGGTGGTGGTGGTGGCCTGCCGCCCGGAGGAGGGTTTGCGAACCCCGGGCCCACCGCCGGCATCGGGCCGATCAGCCAGGCCGGTCAGGTGCCCACCGCGCCCGGCGTCGGTGGCCTGCGGGCGCCGATCGGCCCGCTCGCGATGGCCGAGGCCGCCGCGGTCATGGGGGCCGGCGGCGCGGGCGGCGCCGGTGCGGGTGCACAGGGCGAGCGCGCGACCCGCGGTGGCGGTGCCGGTGCGAAGGCGCCGCTCAAGGGCGGCACGCCGATCGGTGCCGCACCCGACGATGAGGCCCGCGCGGCCCGCAACGCAGAGCGGTTCGGCGCGCGGACCGGCCGTCCGGCCACCTCGATCATGCAGCCGGCCGCCGCCGGCCACCGTGGCGAGGGCGAGGACGACAAGGAGCACGTGCGCCGCTACGGCATCGACTCCGATGACGTCTTCGAGGACGACCGGGTGGTGGCCCCGGAGTCGATCGGCGACGAGGACGACCGTCCTTGACCGCTCGCGGGACAGTCGTTCTCTCGACCCTCGAGTTCGACGTGCTCTGGGAACGCGAACGGTTGCCGGGCAAGCACGAGGCGCTCGGCGTGCCCAGCCCGGGCAAGACGCACACCGAACGCGCCCAGCTCGTGGCCGAGGTGCTCGACGCGCTCCAGCAGCGCGGGCTCTCCGACGGCGAGCGCGCGGTGCCGGAGCTCGCCGACCAGCTCAACCTCCTCGCCCACCCGCAGGTCTGCCTCGACAGCTGGGTCTGGGCCGACCACCGGATCTCCGCCCTCGCCGTCCTGTCCGGCAACACCGCGCTGCTCGCCGCGATCGACGGGCCCGAGGTCTGGCTGATCCCCGCCCGGGAGACCGCGCTCCCGGAGGCCGCCGTGTCCGTCGCGGGCGATGTGCCGGCCGGGCCCGGCTGGTCGGTGAGTGTGCCGACCGCCGCGCTGCTGGCCGCCGACAAGGAGGCGAACGGCGACAAGCGCGAGCTCAGCGCCGCCCTGAGGCGCAAGGGTGTCGGCAACTCCGATGCCAAGACGCTCGCCGACATGGTGGGCGGGATGGGCCTGCGCGGCCAGTTCGGCGCCACCCGCCTGCAGCGCGACGGCCGCATGGTCCGCGCCGACCGCGTCGTCTCCTTCCACGACACCGACTACGGCCGGTACGTGTACCTCGTCAAGCCCAACAACGACGGCCAGGCGTGGAGCACGATCACGCCGGCCGACAACCAGCGGATCGCCACCTGCGTGCAGGAGCTGCTCGACGAGATCTGACGCGATCCCGGACGCCGGGGCGAGCCGGGAACCACGGGGCGGGCGATGCCGTCGGAAAACCTGGCGCAAGAGGGGTGGAGATGGCGACGTACAACACCGACGCGATCAACGCGTGCATGCAGAAGGCGCAGGACTACAAGCCCAAGTTCGGCGAGATCGCCGACACCTTCCCGCAGGTCTGCTCGGTGCCCACCGCCTACGGCACGCTGCCCAGCTCCGCGGCGCTGTCCAGCGCGGTCGACGCGCTCAACGGCATGCTCAACACCGAGTTCGGCGCCGCCGAGAGCCGGCTGGACGGCGTGGCCCGCGCGCTCGACGCGGTGTCGCGGACGGTCGGCGACACCGACCAGGCGCACGCCGACGCCATGACGCAGCGAGTCTGAGAGAGGACGGGACCGTGACTGCGGCCGAGACCCTGGCGGGCTACGCGGGCGGTGAGGCCGTCGCGACCGCCGCCGCGAAGGTCGCCGAGGCGGACGGCGGCGCCATCACCGAGGCGGCCACCCGGCTGTCCGAGGCGGCCACCAACGCCGGTACGTACGGCGGCGAGGTCAACAACGGCGTCACCCAGCTCGACGCGGCGTGGGAGGGTGGCTCGGCGGACGCCTTCGTGGCCTACATGGGCAAGTTCGCCAAGGCCGGCACGGACATCGGCTCCGCGATGAACGACGCCGCGACCGCGCTCGGCGACGTGGCCGGGGCGCTCGACGACGCCAAGCACTACATCTCCACCCGCTGCGATCAGGCCCTGCGCGAGATCAGGTCCTGGAAGCACGAACACCCGCAGGCCACCCAGGCACAGCTCGACGAGTACACCGAGGGCGTCTGCTCCGGGGTCGCCGGCGACATCAACGCGCACCTGCGCGGCACCGAGCAGACGCTGGCCGGTGCGCTCGGCAAGGTCAACGGCGCCAAGACGCCCGCGTCCACCTTCTCCCTGCTCGCCGAGCCGAGCAGCCAGCCGTTCACCCCGCACCCCGGTCAGCCCGTCCAGTGGACGCCGACCCCGGAGCAGGAGACCACGCCGGCCGGCACGAGCGAGCAGCCCCAGCCGGCGGCGAACACGTCGAGCGGCAACGGTTCCGGCGGCGACTCGGGTGGCTCCGGCAGTGGTTCCAGCGGCGGCGACAGCGGTGGTGCCGGCGGGAGCTACGCCGGTCCGTCCAGCGGTGGCCCGCCCGCCGGTGGCCCGCCTCCGGGCAACGTGCAGGAGTGGATCAGGCAGGCCATCGAGGAGCTGCGCAAGCAGGGCATCAACGTCTCCGAGGCCGACGCCCAGCGCATCTGGCAGATCATCCAGCACGAGTCCGGCGGCAACCCGCACGCGATCAACAACTGGGACTCCAACGCCGCCAAGGGCACGCCGTCCAAGGGCCTGATGCAGACCATCGACCCGACGTTCGACTCCTACAAGCTGCCCGGCATGAACGACATCTGGAACCCGGTCCACAACATCTGCGCCGGGGTGAACTACGCGATCTCCCGCTACGGCTCGCTCGCCAACGTGCCCGGCATCGAGGCCACCGAGAGCGGCGGCGGATACGTCGGTTACTGACGATCCGCCCAGCTCTCGAGACGCGGGCGGCGGGCCGTGATGTCAGGCTGACCTCATGCGAGAGCGTCAGCTGACGGTCGCCGGGCGGGCGTCGATCCCGCCGTTCCACGTGATGGACGTGCTCTCCGCGGCGAACGCCCGGCAGCGGGCGAAGGGGGACGTGGTGTCGCTGGCCGCCGGGCAGCCGTCGGCCGCGGCGCCCCGCGTCGTGCTGGCGGCGGCCGCCGGGGTGCTCGACGGCCGGCCCCTCGGCTACACCGAGCAGCTCGGCATCCCGGAGCTGCGCGAGGCCATCGCCGGCCACTACGAGCGCCGGTACTCGCTGCCGGTCGAGCCGGGCGACGTCGTGGTCACGACCGGCTCGTCGGGCGGCTTCCTGCTGAGCTTCCTGGCCGCGTTCGACGCCGGTGACCGGGTCGCGCTGGCCCGGCCCGGCTACCCGGCCTACCGCAACATCCTCTCGGCGCTGGGCTGCGAGGTCGTCGAACTGCCGTGCGGCCCGCGGACCGGTTTCCAGCCGACCGTGGCGATGCTCGACGAGGCCGGTCGGATCGACGGCCTGATCGTCGCGAGCCCGGCGAACCCGACCGGCACCATGCTCGCCGCCAGTGAGCTGGCCGCGATCGCCGGCTGGTGCGCCGAGCACGGCGTGGCCTTGGTGAGCGACGAGATCTATCACGGGATCCACTACGGGAGCGACGATCCCGCGTCGGCGTGGCAGTTCTCGCGCGAGGCCGTGGTGGTCAACTCGTTCTCGAAGTACTTCGCGATGACCGGCTGGCGGCTCGGTTGGCTGCTCGTGCCGGGCCGGCTGCACCGCGCGGTCGACTGCCTGACCGGCAACTTCACGATCTGCCCGCCGACCCTGTCCCAGCACGCCGCGGTGGCCGCCTTCGACGCGTACGACGAGCTGGACGCGCACGTGGCGACCTACCGGCGCAACCGCGACGAGCTCGCGGCCGGCCTGCGCTCGCTCGGCATCGACCGCCTGGCCCCGATGGACGGCGCGTTCTACGTCTACGCCGACGTCGCCCACCTGACGACGGACTCGATGAGCTTCTGCCAGCGGCTGCTCGCCGACACGGGGCTCGCGATCGTGCCGGGCATCGACTTCGACCCGGCGCGGGGCAACCATTTCGTCCGCATGTCGTTCGCCGGCCCGCCCGCGGACATCCCGGAGGCGTTGCGCCGTCTCGGTTCGTGGCTCGAACCCTGAGGGGTCTTCCCCGATGTGGGTCACCTGCCGCTCTGGTTCACTGGACAGGGAACCGCCGAGGAGCGCGAATCGTTCACCTGGCGAGGCCATCGGGGCCACCTCGGGAGGGGACTTCTGATGCTGTTGAAGATCATCGGCGCGATCGTCGTCATCTGGCTGGCGTTCGCGGTGCTCGGCGTCGTGTTCAAGGTGCTGGGCACCCTGCTGGTCATCGGCGCCGTGATCACCGTGGGCGCCATCGGCTACGCGGCCATCAAGGGCGCGTCGAACCGCAAGCAGATCCGCTAGCACCCCTCACGAGCCAGGGCTACGACCGCAGCCTCGCGATGCGGTCGAGCGCCTCGCGGATGTCGGCGGCCGAGATGTCGCGGTGCGTGATGAAGCGGACCCTGCCGGACATCGGCACTGTGCGCACTCCGACCTGTTCGAGCGTTCTGATCATCAACGCGACATCGGGCGCGAACGCCAGCACGATGTTGGTCTCCGGGCGGTTGACCTCCCAGCCGAGGCCCGCCAGCCCGGACGCCAACGTCGTGGCGTTCACGTGATCGGTCACCAGCGAGGGGATCCGTTCCAGCGCGACCAGCCCGGCCGCCGCCAGCACCCCGCCCTGCCGGACCCCGCCACCGAGCATCTTGCGCACCCGGCGAGCCTCCTCGACGAACGCCGCCGACCCCGCGACCAGCGAGCCCACCGGCGCGCCCAGCCCCTTCGACAGGCACACCTGCACGGTGTCCACCCCGACCGTGAGCGCGGCCGGCGGTATCTCGAGAGCCACCGACGCGTGCCACAGCCGCGCGCCGTCGAGGTGCACGCGCAGGCCGACGTCGCGCGCGGTGGCCACCAGCTTCGCGTGCTCGTCCGGCGGCGTGACCACCCCGCCCGCCGCGTTGTGCGTGTTCTCCAGGCACAGCAGCGTCGTGCGCAGCGCGTAGTACGGCCCGCCGCTCCCGCCCGCGGCCCGCACCGCCTCAGCCGGGATGTGCCCGGGCCGGTCGCTCCACTCGATCGGCTCCGGCATGCCGCCGGAGAGCCATGAGCCCGCGCCGAGCTCGTTGTCCAGCACGTGCGCGCCGCGCGAGGCGAGGAATCGGTCGCCCCGGTTCAGGTGCACGATCAGCGCGATCACGTTGCCCATCGACCCGCTTGGCACCCACAGCGCGGCCTCGACGCCTAACAGGTCCGCGGCCCGCTCTTCGAGCTTGCGCATCGTCGGGTCGCGGTCCAGGACGTCATCACCCACCTCGGCGGCGGACATCGCGAGCCGCATGGCCTCGTCCGGCTGGGTGACCGTGTCCGAACGAAGATCGATCTGCTTCGTGTATGTCACGATCCGATCACACCACATGGCGGGACAGGCATCCTCAGGGGCACCTCGGGCGTCTATGGGGGTGGCGTGAATCTCGACTGACGGTCCATGCAACCGTGGACACCGCAAGTTCCGTCCACCGGGTGCAGACGACGAGCGGAGAGAGTCCGCGTGGAAGAGCGCGACGAGCAGGACTTCGCGGAGTACTTCGTGGCGCGGCGTGATGCCGTGCGGCGTTCCGCGTACCTGCTCTGCGGTGACTGGCACCGCGCGGACGACCTCGCGCAGACCGCGTTCGTCGCGTTGCACCGGAGATGGCGCAAGATCCGGGACCGTGGGGCCCTGGACGCCTACGTACGCAGGACTCTGGTGCGCGCGGTGATCGACGAGTCCCGGCGCCCGTGGCGGCGGGAACGGTTCGTCGACGAGCTGCCCGAGGTGGCGCACCCGGACGGTGAGGTCGGCAACGTGGTCGCCACGCGGGCGGTGCTGCTCGACGGTCTGCGGCGGGTGCCACCCCGGCAACGGGCGGTGCTCGTGCTGCGGTTCCTCGAGGGACTCGACGTCGCGGCGACGGCCGAGGCGCTCAAGTGCTCCGAGGGCACGGTGAAGAGCCAGACGGCCCGGGGGCTGACCGCGTTGCGGGAGGCACTCGGGGACACCGCCGACGACCTCAAGTCGGCGATGTAGACGGTCGGTGTGGACGGGCACTGTGGACGGGAACGGTAGACGGGAGGTGGATGTCGATGGACGAGCGCAGGCTGGCCGAGCTGCTGCGTGAGGTGGTCGCCGACACGCCGCCCCCGTCGTTCGACCAGAACGACGTCGCGCGCGAGTCGGAACGCCAGCGAGTCCGCCGGCGGAACGGCATGCTCACAGGTTCCGCCTTTGGTGTGGTGCTCCTGGCGAGCGCGACGGCGCTCGGCGTGGCATTGTGGACAGGGCCCCATTCGGCTCAACCAGCAAATGAAGCGGACACCGCGGCTGCATCCGGTAACGGAAGCGCTGGTCCGTACGAGTTACCTCAAGAGGACAGTGCCGATGCTCCGAAAGCGGAGCGTGGCAATGTTCCCCATAGCGCCCCCTCGGAGTCGCGTAAGCAGGGACGCCCTTCGAGCGGGGATGCCGGGCCTGCGGGGCCCGGCAGCACCCCTAGTGGGTGCGAAAAGGCGGACCGGGAGCTCGCTGCTGCCCTCGCGGGCGAGCTCCCGGCCGCCGCAAATGCCAGGGCCGTCGATGCTCTGCCGGTCGAGTTGAGCTGTCCCGAAGATTCGCGCGGCGCCATGTACCGCCTCGTCGACGACGGACGGCCAGGCACCGTTTCGGCGGTGATCGTGCAGCCGGACATCACGCCACCCGAATGGAACGTTCCGTTCGGCACCCAGCGTGCGGAGGCCGTCATGGACGACGGTCGGACGGTCGCGGTGCTCAGCGAGCCTCGGGCGGACCGCGAGCCCGCCCCGTTCGGCGACGAGGTGCAACAGGTTGCCAACGAGATCGCCCGGAAACTCTGATCCGAGCACCGACCTGGCACGATATGCCCGGATGACGGCTGCCAGCACACCCAAGGGCGAGCGCCGCCGCCAGGCACTGGTCGAGGCCGCGACGGAGCTCCTGGTGGAGCGCGGCTTCGACGCGGTCCGCCACCGAGCGGTGGCCGAGCGTGCCGGGCTGCCACTCTCCTCGACCACCTACTACTTCGTGTCGCTCGACGAGCTCGTCGTCGCCGCCGTCGAGCAACACGGGCGCGCCGAGCTGATCCGGGGTGCCGCGATGCTCGCCGCGCTGCCGGCCCAGCCGCGCGGCGTCGACTCGGTCATCGACCTCGTGCTCGACCAGTTGCTGGGTCCGCCGGCCGGGGACCGGGACGCCGAGCTGGTGCTGTTGCGCTACGAGCGCCTGGTCGCCACCTTCCGCCGGCCCTATCTGCGTCCGCTCATGCACACGCTCGGCGCCGAGCTGCGCGGCCTGCTGCTCCAGGTCTTCACCAGGTCCGGCATCGACGTCGACGCGCGCCGGGTCGAGCACCTCATCGCCCTGGTCGACGGGGCCGTGGTCAACGCGCTGATCGAGATCGACCCGGACCCGCGCGGGGTCGCCCGCCGCATGCTGTGGGAGTCCCTCGCGCCCTGAGGACGGTCCGGGCCTCGGTAAGCTGGGCAAACGTGACGTCCAAGCCCCGCATCGCCAACGTCCTCGCCGACCGCTACGCCTCCGCCGGGCTCGCGGAGATCTGGTCCGCCGAGCACAAGATCACGCTCGAGCGGCGGCTCTGGATCGCGGTCCTGCGGGCACAGGCCGACCTCGGCGTGCCGGTCGACGAGTCGGTGATCGCGGACTACGAGCGGGTCGTCGACGACGTGGACCTGGCGTCGATCGCGGCGCGGGAGCGGGTCACGCTGCACGACGTGAAGGCGCGGATCGAGGAGTTCAGCGCGCTCGCCGGGCACGAGCAGATCCACCAGGGCATGACCTCCCGCGACCTCACGGAGAACGTCGAGCAGCTGCAGATCCGCGACTCGCTCGTGCTGGTGCGTGCCCGCGTCGTCGCGATGCTCTCCCGGCTCGCCGCGCTCGCCGCCGAGCACGCCGACCTCGTCATGGCCGGCCGCTCGCACAACGTCGCCGCGCAGGCCACCACTCTCGGCAAGCGGTTCGCGTCCGCCGCCGAGGAGCTGCTCGTCGCGTTCGGGCGGCTGGACAACCTGGTCGAGCGCTACCCGCTGCGCGGGATCCAGGGCCCGGTCGGCACCGCGCAGGACATGCTCGACCTGCTCGGCGGCGATGTGTCCAAACTGGACGAACTGCAGCACCGGGTCGCGCGGCACCTGGGCGTCACCACGGTGTTCGACTCGGTCGGCCAGGTCTACCCGCGCTCACTCGACTACGACGTCGTGTCCACGCTCGTCCAGGTCGCCGCGGCGCCGTCGGGCCTGGCCAGGACGATCCGGCTGATGGTCGGCCACGAGCTCGCGACCGAGGGTTTCCGCCCCGGCCAGGTCGGCTCGTCGGCCATGCCGCACAAGATGAACACCCGTTCCAGCGAGCGGGTCAACGGGTTCGCCGTGATCCTGCGCGGCTACGCGTCGATGACCGGCGAGCTGGCCGGCGACCAGTGGAACGAGGGCGACGTGTCGTGCTCGGTGGTACGCCGGGTCGCGCTGCCGGACGCGTTCTTCGCACTCGACGGCCTGATCGAGACGTTCCTGACCGTCCTCGACGGCTTCGGCGCCTACCCCGCGGTGATCGCCCGCGAGCTCGACCGGTACCTGCCGTTCCTCGCCACCACCAAGGTCCTCATGGCGCTCGTCCGCGCGGGTGTCGGCCGGGAGACCGCACACGAGGCGATCAAGGAGCACGCGGTCGCCGTCGCGCTCGCCATGCGTGAGCAGGGTCAGGAGCGCAACGACCTGCTCGACCGCCTGGCCGCCGACCCGCGGATCCCGCTCGACCGGGCCCGCCTCGACGAGCTGGTCGCGGACCGGTTGTCGTTCACCGGTGTGGCGGGAGCGCAGGTCGCGGCCGTGGTCAAGCGGGTCGGCGAGGTGGTCGGCCGGTTCGGGGACGCGGCGGGATATTCACCGGCGGCCATCCTGTAGCGCCCGATACCGTTGTCCCCGTGGCGACCGTATCCGCGTTGTACTACTACCCGGTCAAGGCCTGTGCCGGCGTGTCGGTGCCGCGCCTCGACGTCGTGGCGACCGGCCCGGCGCACGACCGTACGTTCATGTTCGTCTCGCCCGAAGGCACCTTCCTCAGCCAGCGCCGGACCCCGCGGCTCGCGATCGTCCGGCCGGACCTCGTGCACGACGGCAGCAAGCTCACGCTGTCCGCGCCCGGCCGGCCGGACGTGACCGTGGACGTGCGCTCGGACGGGCCGCGCCGGCCGGTGACCGTGCACGCCTGGCACGGGTTCGGCGTCGACCAGGGCGACGACGCGGCGGAGTGGGGCAGCGCGGTGCTCGGCGAGCCGGTGCGCCTGGTGCGGGTGCCGCCAGACCACGAGCGGCGGGTCGACGAGCGGCACGGCCCGATCGGCTTCTCCGACTCGACGCCGCTGCACCTCACCTCGCTGTCCTCTTTGGACGAACTGAACGCGCGGATCCTCGAGCGTGGCGCCGAACCGGTGCCGATGGCCCGGTTCCGGCCGAACATCGTGGTGACCGGCCTGCCCGCGCCGTTCGCCGAGGACGACCTGCGCGCGTTCGGGCTCGGCGGCACGCGGCTGCGCTGGGTCAAGCCGGACGTGCGCTGCAAGGTCACGATGGTCGACCAGGACACCGGCGAGAAGGCCGGCCCGGAGCCGATCCGCACGCTGGCGACGTTCCGCCGCGACCCGGACGGCGGCGTCACGTTCGGCATCAAGCTCGCCGTCGACACCCCCGGAACCATCGCGGTGGGCGACCCGATCGACAGCTAGCCCAGCTGTCCACAACCCGCCGACTTGTCCACACCGATCCCGTGACCACGCCTTTTGTCAGCCTCTCCCGGTAGGCTGGCACGTGAGGGTGGCCCCCGGGACAGGGTGGGGCTTACGTTTCTTGCGTTCCGCACGCGCGTGCGCGCGGGGGTGGTCGGCCAGACTGGACCAATGAGCTACGACTGGATCTCGTTCACGACCGACTACGGCATCGATGACGGGTTCGTCGCGGCGTGCGAGGGAGTCATCGCCCGGATCGCGCCCGGGCCGCGCGTGCTGCACGTCAGCCACACCGTGCCACCGCAGGACGTCCGCCGCGGGGGCGCGATCCTCGCGCAGGCGGTGCCCTACCTGCCCCCGTCCGTGCACCTCGCGGTGGTCGACCCGGGCGTGGGCACCGACCGGCGCGGCGTCGTCCTCGTCACCGCCGAGGGGCTGCTGATCGGACCGGACAACGGCCTGCTCATCCCGGCCGCGGAGATGCTCGGCGGGATCCGCGCCGCGCACGAGCTGAGCGAGCCGGCGTACCGGCTCTCCCGCGTCTCGGCGACGTTCCACGGCCGCGACGTGTTCGCGCCGGCCGCCGCGCACGTCGCCGCCGGTATCGCGCCGGAGAACTTCGGCGCAGCGCTCGACGTCCACACGCTCGTCCGCCTGCCGGAGCCGGAAACCCTGGTGGAGCAGGGAAAGCTGACCTCGGAGATCCTGGCCGTGGACAGCTTCGGCAACATCCAGCTCGCCGCCACCGGCGCCGACCTCGACGCCGCCGGTGCCACGCCGGGCACCACGGTGCACGCCAACCTCGGCGGCCGCTCGGTCAACGCGACGGTCGGCCGCGCCTTCGCCGAGGCCGGGCCGGACACGCTGCTCGTCTACGTCGACTCCGCCGGCCGGGTCGCGCTCGCGATCGACCGCGGCTCGGCGGCGACGGACTTCAGCGCCGCACCCGGTGAGCAGGTGCTGCTCCTGTTCGCGCGGCCCGGCTAGGTTTCGCCCGGCCGGTGGCCGTGGGTCACCTCGGCGTCAGGTCCGCGTCATCCGGGTATGGCCTCATGGGAGCGTGACCGCTCGACTGCTGGTGTCACTGTCCGGGATCGACGCCCGCACGCTGGACCGCGGCGCCGCCCTGAGCGCGGAGCTCGCCGCCCGCGACGTGCCGCTCTCGCTGCTGCTCACGCCCCGCGCGGCCGCCGGCCAGCCGGGACCGGTGCTCGCCTGGGTCCGGGAGTGCCACGCCGGCGGTGACGCGCTGCTGCAGCACGGCTGCGACCACGCCACCGGGCCGCGCGTGCTCGTGGGCCGCGGGCGGGCCGAGTTCGCCGCGCTGCCCGCCCACGAGGCCGGCCTGCGGCTGACCGCGGCCGGCGCCGTGCTGGACCGGCTCGGTCTCGTCCCGCAGGGTTTCGTGCCGCCACGCTGGCTCGCCTCGCCGGGCACGCTGGTCGCCCTGCGCCGCCACGGCTTCCGGCTGTGCGCGGACCTGTCCGGCGTGCGCGACCTGCGCGGCCAGACCGTCCACAGAGGACGCGTACGGGGCTTCGGGTTCGGTGAGCGGGCCGAGCCGTGGTGGTGCTTCGCGCTGGTCATGGGCGCTGCGCGGGCGGCGCGGCGGGGCGGCCTCGTCCGCCTCGCGGTGGACACGGCCGACCTGGCCCGCTCCAGGCCACGGCAGGCGCTGCTGGACGCCGTGGACATCGCGTTGCACCACGGCGCCCACGCCCTCACCTACCCGGACCTGCTCACAGGTCGGCCGGCTCGCGCGGCGTGAGGACCTCGACCTCGCATCCGTCGGGCGCCATGCGGGAGAACCACCGGTAGGTCAGCCGCAGGCCGGTGTCGTTGAGCAGCCCCTCGTGGATCGGCACGGCGACGCGCGGCGCGACCGTGCGCAGGAAGTCCACGGCCTCGCCGGTCTTCAGCCAGGGCGCGGCGGTCGGCACGCCGAGCACGTCGATCCGTCCGCCGGGCACGAACAGCGAGTCGCCCGGGTGGTAGAAGGCGCCGTTCCCGACGACGTAGCCGGTGTTCGGGGGCATCGCGACGCTCGGGTGGATGATCGCGTGCTCGCCGCCGACCACCGCGACCTCCACACCACCCAGCGTCAGCGTGTCGCCGGGTGCCACCTGCTCCGCGGTGAGGCCGAGCTTCGTCGTCTCCTCGACCGAGCCCGGGTCGACGATCAGCGCGGCCTGCGGGTTGGCCGCCACGAGCGCGGGCAGCCGGGCGGTGTCGAGGTGGTCGAAGTGCTGGTGGGTGATCAGGATGGCGTCCAGGTCGCGGAGTTCCTCGAAGCCGGCGGAGAACGCGCCGGGGTCGAACAGCAGCCGGGCGGAGCCGGTGTCGAGCAGCACGCACGAGTGTCCGAAGTGAACGATCTGCACGGGGTCAGGCTAGTCGCGTCGTTCACTACCGGCGAGTAGCGTGAGGCGGGGAACCGAGCACAATTCAAAACAGGCCCGCAGCGTGCCCGGGCGCTGCTGATCCGGAGTGTTTTGAATAGTGCTCGCCGACTCAGGGAGGCCAGTATGACCAGCGTCAGCACCGAGTCCTCGATCACCGGCGAGCGGGCGGCACGGGAGACCTTCGACTCGCTCGACCCCGCCACCGACGAGGTCGTCGGCACGTATCCGGTGCACACCGCCGACGACGTGGCGGCCGCCGTCGTCGCCGCCCGCACCGCGGCGTCGTGGTGGGCCGGTCTCGGGTTCGCCGGCCGCGAGGAGCGGTTGCGGCGCTGGAAGGGCGTGGTGACCAGGCGGTCCGCGCAGCTCGCCGAGGTCGTGCGCGCGGAGACGGGCAAGCCGCACGCGGACGCGATGCTGGAGATAGTGCTGGCGATCGACCACGCGGCGTGGGCGGCGAAGCACGCGCGCAAGGTGCTGGGCCGGCACCGGCGGTCGCCGGGGCTGCTGATGGCGAACCAGGCGGCGACGGTCGAGTACCAGCCGCTCGGCGTCGTGGGCGTGATCGGGCCGTGGAACTACCCGGTGTTCACGCCGATGGGCTCCATCGCGTACGCGCTCGCTTCCGGCAACGCGGTCGTGTTCAAGCCGTCGGAGTACACGCCCGGGGTGGGTCGGTGGCTTGCGGACGCGTTCGCCGAGGTGGTGCCGGAGCAGCCGGTGTTCCAGGTGGTCACCGGGTTCGGCGAGACCGGCGCGGCGCTGTGCCGGTCGGGCGTGGACAAGCTCGCGTTCACCGGTTCGCCGGGGACGGGCCGCAAGATTATGGCCGCCTGCGCGGAGACGCTGACCCCGGTGCTGATCGAGTCGGGCGGCAAGGACGCGCTGCTGGTCGACGCGGACGCGGACGTGGCGGCGGCCGCCGACGCCGCGGTGTGGGGCGGCATGTCGAACGCCGGCCAGACGTGCGTCGGGGTCGAGCGGGTGTACGTACACGAGAAGGTCTACGACGAGTTCGTGGCGAAGGTCGTCGACCTGGCGCGGTCCGTGCGCGCCGGCTCGGACGCCGAGGCCAAGATCGGCCCGATCACGATGCCGGGCCAACTGAAGATCATCAAGCGGCACATCGCGGATGCTCTGTCGCGTGGCGGTCGCGCGCTGGTGGGCGGCGCGGACGCGGTCGACGACCGGTACGCGCAGCCGACGGTCCTGGTGGACGTCCCGGAGGACTCGCCGGCCGTGCGCGAGGAGACGTTCGGCCCGACCCTGACGATCGCGAAGGTCCGCGACATGGACGAGGCGGTCGCGAAGGCCAACGACTCGCGGTACGGGCTCGCGTCGACGGTGTTCTCGAAGGCGCGCGGGATGGAGCTGGCGCGCCGGCTGCGGTCGGGGATGACGGCGATCAACGGGGTGATCAGCTTCGCCGGGATCCCGTCGCTGCCGTTCGGCGGGATCGGGGAGTCGGGATTCGGGCGCATCCACGGCCCGGAGGGGCTGCGCGAGTTCGCCCGCGCCAAGGCGATCGCCCGGCAGCGGTTCCGCCCGCCCCTGCTGCTGACGACGTTCGGCCGCAGCGCGCAGACCGACGCGACGGTGGCCAAGTTGATCACGCTGCTGCACGGCAAGCGGCGCTGACGTCTCACTCGGCGGAGGAACTGGCGATCCGCTCCGCCAGTTCCTCGACCGAGGCGTGGTCGCCGGTGTCGACGCACCCGGCGATCAACGTCAGTGCCGCGACGCCGAGCAGGCTGCGCCGTCGTTCGTGGTCGAGCACGCCGGAGCCGGGATCGCTCGCGATGCGAAAGGCCAGCCCTTCGTTGAGCGCGGTGAGCATCGTGGCGAAATCCCGGGTCGAGATCCCGGGACGCAGCGCGAGGCCGCGAGCGGACAGCATCGCGTCGAGCATCTGCTCCCACATTCCGGTGACGTCGTCGTAGACCGACGCCATCGCTTTGTAGAGTTCCCGGTCCTGAGTGGCGAGGGCGATGACGGAGTACCGGAAGCGCGACGTAGTCGATCTCTCGGCGAGCGCCATACGGCGAAACGCGATCTCGTGTGCCGCGCTCACGAAATCGCCGTCGGCCATAGCCGCGGCGGCCTGTTCCGCGAGCAGCAAGTCCTCGTCCAGGCGTTGCCGTCGCATGGTGTAGCGCGCCAGATCGGACACGTACTCGGGAAAGTAGTGCCAGCGATCCCGGAAGGAGCCGACCGTGCCGTGCCGCGGCAGCTCGTCCGGGCCGTTGGCCACCTCCGCGATGACGGTCTCCCTGGTCAGGGTGGCGAGTGGGCGGAGGAACCGTTCGTCGTACTCGCCGTTGTCCGTCGTGAACTCGCGGTGCAGTATTCGCACGCCGGCTTCGAGGTAGGCCCGCGTCAGCGGGTGGTTCGCCAGTCTGCTCGTGGATTCGGCATTCCGGCGGTGCACGTTCAGGACCACGTTAGTCAAGTCGTCGTCGTACATGGCGCCCTCCGTGACGGCGTCCCGAACATCCTCCCGGCACGGAGGTTCCGGCACGGAGGTTCCGGCACGGAGGTTCCGGCACGGCGGTCCGGACGAGATGGTCCGGTCCGGCTGTGTTTCGCGGGTCTTCCTTGCCGTACAAGGATCTCATGAAGATTTTGTGCACACCGGGATTCCTCGCCAAGGTGACGATCTACCTGCTCGTGGCCGGTGCCGTGCTCGGCGTCGTGCTGGTGTACTGATCAAGCCTTGATCATCTCGGCCGCCTTCTCCGCGATCATGATCGTCGGAGCGTTCGTGTTGCCCCTCGGCACCACGGGCATCACCGACGCGTCCACCACCCGCAGCCCGTCCAGGCCCTCGACGCGCAGCGAGGGGTCGACCACCGAACCGATCGCGCACGTGCCCACCGGGTGGTAGAGCGTCTGAGTCAGGTCGCGGACGTGTGCCCGCAGCTCCTCGTCCGTCACGCCGGACAGGCGCGACGGACGGAACGGGCCCGCCAGGAACGGCGCCAGCGGCGCCCGGGCGCCTATCTCGATCAGGGACCGCAGCGCGGACACCATCACGTCCAGGTCGACCGGCTCGCTGTAGTACGCGGGATCGATCTCCGGCCGCCAGCGCGGATCCGCGGACCGCAGCCGCAGCCTGCCCCGGCTCGCCACGTCCACCAGCGTCGCGCCGGCCGTGAAACCCGGGCACGCCGGCTCGTGCAGGCCGTTGTCGTAGAACAGCGTCGGCGCCACATGGACCTGCATGTCCGGCGCCGCGAGCCCCTCCCGGGTCGCGAAGAACGCACCCGCCTCACCCACGTTCGACGCCATCGGACCGCGGCCGGTCAGCTTCCAGCGCAGCAGCGCGCCCATACCCGCCACGTCCACGAGGTCGGTCGTCCCGGTGGTGCGCCACAGGATCCCCGTCTCAGGGTGGTCGTGCAGGTTCTCCCCCACGCCGGGCAGGTTCGCCACGACCTCGATGCCCAGCGAACGCAGGTGCTCGGCCGGGCCGACGCCGGACAGCATCAGCAGCTGCGGCGAGTTGACACTCCCGCCGGACAGGATGACCTCGCCGTCGACGTACACCTCGGTGTCCACGCCGTGCCTGGCGTAGCGGACGCCGACGGCCCGCGTCCCGGCGAACAGCACCCGGGTCACCAGCGCGTCCGTCCGCACGGTCAGGTTCGAGCGCTCCAGGGCCGGCCGCAGGTACGCGTCCGCCGTCGACCAGCGGCGGCCGCCCCGGCACGTCACCTGGTACAGCCCGGCGCCCTCCTGGGACACGCCGTTGAAGTCGTCCGTGGGCTTCAGGCCCCACGACACCGCCGCGTCGACCCACGCGTGCGACAGCTCGTGGGTGAACCGGCGATCCTCCACGTGCAGCGGCCCGTCCGTGCCGTGCAGCGGGCCCGCCAGCCGCGAGTTCCGCTCGGCGCGGACGAAGTAGGGCAGTACCTCGTCGAACGTCCAGCCGGGGACTCCCCAGCCGTCGTAGTCCGCCCGGTTGCCCCGGATGTAGATCATCGCGTTCATCGACGAGCAGCCGCCGAGTACCTTCGCACGCGGCCAGTACGCTGACCGACCGCCCAGGTGCTTCTGCTCGACGGTCTCGTAGTTCCAGTCGAACCGGGTCTTGAACAGCGACGCGAACGCGGCCGGGATGTGGATCTCGTCGGCGTCGTCCTCGCCGCCCGCCTCCAGCAGCAGCACCCGAACCGACGGGTCCTCGGTCAGCCGGTTGGCCAGCACGCACCCGGCGCTGCCCGCCCCGACCACGACATGGTCGAACGTCTCCGTCACGGTGCTCATGGTTCGCTCCGCTCCCGCGCTATTCGCCGTCTTCCTCCGTGCAATGCTCGACGCTGGCGCGCCTGCGCGCGCTCGTCAAGCCAGACGGCGAACGCTCCGTCGCTCCCGCTCACGGCAGCCTCCGCGAGCCGATGAGGTTCAACCATAGAGACTGCCACGCCAGCTACAGGTTCGCGAGGATCTCCTTCTCCTCGTCGAGCGACAGTCCCGCCGTACGCTCGCGGTCCAGGCCCAGCTCACGCTCCCGGTCGAGCGCGTCCGCGACCGCCTCGGCCAGCGGGCGCACCGGCATGCCGGCCGCCAGCGACGGCGTCACGTCGTGCGACTTCATCCCGTAGTAGTCCGGTGGCAGCCACATCGGCAGCGAGCGCGGCCCGCTCCACGGGTTCACCTCGGCCGCCACCAGCTGCTCGGGCGTGGCCCGAACCAGCTCCACGTCGGACCCGACCGCCGCGCCGATCCCCTCGATCAGCTCAGTCAGCGGCTGGTGCGGACCGACGCCGTCGTAGTTGCCGGCCAGATCCTTCTCGCCGGCGTCCACGATCCACGCCGCCAGGTCCCGCACGTCGATGTACTGCATGCGCTGGGCCGGCGCGTCGGGCACGAGCACCCGTCCGCCGCGCGCGAAGCGGCCCGGCCAGTAACCGAACCGGTCGCTGCGGTCCCACGAACCGGTCACCAGCCCGGGCCGCACCACGAACGCGTGCTCGCCCATCACCTCGCGCACGGCGTCCTCGCTCGCCACCTTGATCCCGCCGTACAGCAACGTGCCGTCCTCGCCCGCCGCCGTCATCTCCTCGCGGGTGGCGTGCTGGCGCAGCGCCGGGACCAGCGGACCGGTGGCCGGGGTCTGCCCGGGTGTCGCGTTGTCGGCGTACACGTTGATCGTCGACACGAACGTCCAGTGCCCGGCACGGTCCGCGAACGCCCGCAGCGCCCGGTCGACCCACGGGAGGGACAGCGGGGCCACGTCGACGACCGCGTCGAAGCGCTCCCCGGCGAGCGGCGCGAGCCCTTCGTCGGCGTCCCGGTCCACCCTGACCAGCGTCGCGCCGTGCGGGACCGGGCCGGACTCGCCCCGCGCCGCGCACACGACGTCGTGCCCGCGGCGCACCGCCTCGGCCGCCACCGCGTATCCGACGAAGATCGTTCCACCGAGAACCAGGAGTCGCATGTGCCCACCCTGTCCCCGGTTCGTGACCGGCCGCCACAGATCTCGCCCACGGCGAACGTCCACCGCGCGCCGACGGGGCGCCTCGAACGAGTGAACCCGCAGCTCAGGTAGGCTTTCAGCACACCCGACCCCACTCGCGTTCAGGAGCTGCCTGTCGTGGCCCGAGTCGTCGTCGACGTCATGCCCAAGCCCGAGATCCTCGACCCGCAAGGCCAGGCCGTCGCCAACGCCCTGCCGCGGCTCGGGTTCTCCGGGATCTCCGATGTCCGTCAGGGCAAGCACTTCGAGCTGGAGGTCGACGACGCGGTCGACGACGAGATGCTCGCCGAGATCGCCCAGGGCTTCCTGGCCAACCCGGTGATCGAGGACTTCGTGGTCCGGAGGGTGTCCCCGTGACACGCATCGGCGTGATCACCTTCCCGGGCACGCTCGACGACGCCGACGCCGCCCGCGCGGTGCGCTACGCGGACGCCGAGCCGGTCGCGCTCTGGCACGGCGACGCGGACCTGCGCGGGGTCGACGCGGTCGTCGTGCCCGGCGGCTTCTCCTACGGCGACTACCTGCGGGCCGGCGCGATCGCCCGGTTCGCGCCGGTGATGACCTCGGTGGTCGACGCGGCCCGCGGCGGCATGCCCGTGCTCGGCATCTGCAACGGCTTCCAGATCCTCTGCGAGGCGGGGCTCCTGCCCGGCGCGCTGCTGCGCAACGGCGGCCTGCACTTCGTGTGCCGAGACCAGCCGCTGCGCGTGGAGCGCACCGCGACCGCCTGGACCAGCGGCTACGCCGAGGGCGCGGAGATCGTCATCCCGGTGAAGAACATGGATGGCCGCTTCGCCGCCGCCCAGTCCACTGTGGACGAGCTGGAGGGTGAGGGTCGGGTCGTGTTCCGCTACGCCGGGTCGAACCCCAACGGGTCGGTGCGCGACATCGCGGGGATCAGTTCCGCGGACGGTCGGATCGTCGGCCTGATGCCGCATCCCGAGCACGCGATCGACACGCTGACCGGGCCGAGCACCGACGGGCTCGGCATGTTCCGGTCGGTCCTCTCGGGGGTGCTGGCATGACAGCGCTCGCCCACGTCGACACCGTGTCGCACGCCGCGACCACGCCCGATGTCGCGCAGCCCTACCGCGAGCTTGGCCTCTCCGACGACGAGTACGCGCGGATGCGCGGGATCCTCGGCCGCCGGCCCACCGACGCCGAGCTGGCCATGTACTCGGTGATGTGGTCGGAGCACTGCTCCTACAAGTCCTCCAAGGTCCACCTGCGCTACTTCGGCGAGACGACCACCGACGAGATGCGGTCGCGGATGCTCGCCGGCATCGGCGAGAACGCGGGCGTCGTGGACGTCGGTGACGGCTGGGCCGTCACGTTCAAGGTCGAGTCGCACAACCATCCGTCCTATGTGGAGCCTTACCAGGGCGCGGCGACCGGGGTCGGCGGCATCGTGCGGGACATCCTCGCGATGGGCGCCCGCCCGCTCGCGGTGATGGACCCGCTGCGGTTCGGCGCGGCGGACGCGCCCGACACCCGGCGGGTGCTGCCGGGGGTGGTGGCCGGCATCGGCGGGTACGGCAACTGCCTGGGCCTGCCCAACGTCGGCGGCGAGGTCGTGTTCGACCCGTCGTACCAGGGGAACCCGCTGGTGAACGCGCTGTGCGTGGGCGCGATGCGGGCCGAGGACCTGCACCTGGCGCACGCGTCCGGGACCGGCAACAAGGTCATGCTGTTCGGCGCGCGGACCGGGCTCGACGGGATCGGCGGTGTCTCGGTGCTCGCGTCGGACACGTTCGCCGGCGACGAGGGCGGTTCGGGTCGCAAGAAGCTGCCGAGCGTGCAGGTGGGCGACCCGTTCACGGAGAAGGTGCTGATCGAGTGCTGCCTGGAGTTGTTCCGGCAGGGCGTCGTCGTCGGCATCCAGGACCTCGGCGGCGCCGGGCTGTCGTGCGCGACCTCGGAGCTGGCCTCCGCGGGGGACGGCGGCATGCACGTGTGGCTGGACCGGGTTCCGTTGCGGGCCAAGGGGATGACGCCGGCGGAGATCCTGTCGTCGGAGTCGCAGGAGCGGATGTGCGCGGTCGTCCGTCCGTCCGATGTGGACGCTTTCCTGCGGGTGTGCGCGAAGTGGGACGTGACGGCCACGGAGATCGGCGAGGTCACCGACGGCGACCGGCTGGTGATCACCTGGCACGGCGAGACCGTGGTCGACGTGCCACCGCGGACTGTCGCGCACGAGGGGCCGGTGTATTCGCGGCCGGTCGCCCGACCCGCTGACCAGGACGCTCTCGTGGCCGCGTCGCCTTCGGGCCTGGCGCGGCCGGCGGACCTGCGCGCGGAGATCGTGCGGATGGCCGGCTCGCCGAACCTGGCGTCCCGGCGGTGGGTCACCGAGCAGTACGACCGCTACGTGCGCGGCGGGACCGTGCTCGCGCAGCCCGCGGACGCCGGCATGATCCGCATCGACGAGTCGACGGGCCGCGGCGTCGCGATGTCGTGCGACTGCAACGGCCGGTTCGTGCGGCTGGACCCGTACGCCGGGACGCAGCTCGCACTGGCGGAGGCGTACCGGAACGTGGCGGTGAGCGGGGCACGGCCGGTGGCGGTGACGAACTGCCTGAACTTCGGCTCGCCGGAGGACCCGGGCGTGATGTGGCAGTTCCAGCAGGCGGTCCGCGGCCTGGCGGATGGCTGCGTGGCGCTGGGCATCCCGGTGACGGGCGGGAACGTGAGCTTCTACAACCAGACCGGCGAGACGGCGATCCTGCCGACCCCGGTGGTCGGCGTCCTCGGCGTGATCGACGACGTGCGCCGCCGGATCCCCACGGGCCTCGGCGCACCCGGCTCCGACCTGCTCCTGCTGGGCACGACGTCGGAGGAGTTCGGCGGCTCGGAGTGGGCGCACGTGGCGCACGGTCACCTGGGCGGCCGCCCGCCGGCGGTGCGTCTCGAGCGCGAGCGGCTGCTCGGCGAGGTGCTGCGGGCGGGCGGGGTGTCGGCGGCGCACGACCTGTCCGAGGGCGGGCTGGCGCAGGCGCTGGTCGAGGCCTGCCTGCTGAGCGACCGCGGCTGCCGCGTGACCCTCGACGGCGACCCGTTCGCGGCGCTGTTCAGCGAGTCGTCCGCGCGCGTGCTGGTGTCGGTGCCCCCGGGGGCCGACCTCACCGACCGCTGCACGTCCGCGGGCCTGCCGTGGACCCGGCTGGGCACCGTGGAGCAGACCCCGGACCTGGTGATCGAGGGCCTGGACCCGCTGCCCCTGGCCGAGCTGCGCACCGTATGGGAGGCAACGCTTCCGGCCTTGTTCGGCTGACCCGACTCGGTCGGGCTGCTCCGGCTTGGTCGGGCTGCTCCGGCTTGGTCGGGGGCCGACCCCGGCTTGTCCACAACCGCACCGGTTGTCCACAGCAAACGCCCAACCCCCGCTTTCGTCACCCCCGACAAGTAGACTGGCGTGGTGGGGTGGCCCCCGGAGAGGGTGGGGGCCGCGGATCACGGGGCGCGGATCACGGGGGCGATTGCGCGGCTGTGTCGGCTCGTGCCTGGCACGATCACGAGCGCACGAGGCCCGTCTCCTGGTCGCGGGAGGTGTCCACGTGCCAGCCGGGCGGCAGGTCGTGTTGGTGACGCGGTGACACCGTCATCCCGATCGTCCGGCCCGTCAGGCCGCCCGCCACCCTCAGGTCGAGGTCGCCGCGAAAGGACGCGTTCGTGAAGTCCAGGTCCCGGTCGAACGCCGCGTCCGCGAACGACACCCGGTCATCCCATGTGGACGATGCGAACTTCGTGTCGCCGCGGAAGGCCGTGCGGGAGAAGTCGACCGGGCCGTGCGCGGCGAACCGGCTGAACCACGACCGGTCCCCGAACACGGTGTCCTGCACGTACAGCCGGCCCCAGCAGCGGCTCCCGGTGAACCATGCCGGGCCCCGCACGACGCAGTGGTGGAACGAGTTCGCCTCGTACAGGTTCAGCGCGCGGGCCCGCAGCTGGCCGATCACCTTGCCGGACACGTCGAAGTACTCCAGCGTCGCGCCGGGCAGGTCCAGGTCGTACGTGGGCGCGTCCGGGACGTCGGCCGACGGCAGCAGGTCCGCGATCAGCCGCTGCGCGGTCAGCCGGACCTGCAGCCAGCGGTCCGCCTCCTCACGCTCCTCGTCCTTCCCCGACGGCTCGAGCCCGCGCCGGGCGGCGTGCCGCGGGTGGTCGAACGGCCGCCGCAGGTACGAGCAGATCACGTCCAGCACGTCCTCGGTGTACGACGGCCGGCTCCGCGCCAGACCGGCGAGCGCGTGCAGGGCACCGACCCGTACCTGGTCCGCGGCGTCTCCCAACAGCTCGACCGCGCGCAGGAACCGCTCGTCGGCCGCCCGCTCCCGGTCGTGCTCGGTCCGCCGGTTCTCCAGCTCCTGACGCTGCCGCTCGAGGTCCTGGCGCTCCTCGTCCACCCGGCGCCGGCGGTCGTTGAGCCACAACGCGTACAGCGCGACGACCGAGCCCGCGGCGAGCCCTCCCGTCTTCAGCGCCTCGCCACGGTTCGCGTCCGGCCCGGTCAGCAGCCACCCGGCGACGAGCGCCAGCAGGCCGAACGCGAGCAGCACCGTGCCGACCAGCCGCAGGTTCTCCCGGGCCCGCGCGGCGGCGCGCACGTGCCACACCACCCAGACGGCGATGCCGCCGGCCGCCGCGACGGCGCCGAGCACGATGAGCACCACACTCGTCGGCGGCACCCGCGACCGGCCGGCGGCATCGGACGACGTCGGTTCGTCAGAACGCGTAGAAGGTGAAGATGCACCACCCGGCGTCCTCGAGGAACGCGCTGGTCCGCGCGGCCGAGGTCGGTGCACCGTTCAGCGTGCCCTTCAGGTCGACGCCCACGTACTCCTCCTGGGACTCCATGCCCGCGGTGTCCATCTCGAGGTTCGCCTTGCCCTGGACCGCGTCGTCGATGTCGCCCTGGCTGGTGCTGTCCGGGCACAGCTTGCTCTTCGCGCCGGCCGCGTCGCCGCCGTTGACCTGGTCGAGGAAGCCCTGGACGAACTGCTCGCCCTCGCCCGAACCGCCGCCACCGGGAGCCGACTCGGTGGTGGAGGTCGGTTCGCTCGGCTCGCCGATGGGCAGGTCGCCGCCGCTCGCGACGATGTCCTTCCAGCACCAGTCGTCGCCGTCCTTGACGACCGTCGCGTCGTAGTCGGCGGAGTCGCCGTCGACCGTGACGTCGAGGACCGCGGTGACCTCCGAGTCGGAGACCTCCTCGGTGTCCTTCAGCTCGGCGCCCGAGGTGTCGTTGATGTCGTCGATCGCCTCTTGGACGTTGGGCTCGGCGTCCTCGCAGGCGGCGTCCTGCAGCGCGGCCGTGTCGTGCTGGTCCGCCGCCTGGACGAGCGTGTCGATGAACTCCTCGGCCCCGGAGCCCTCCTCCTTGGTCGGGGAGGTCGTCGTCGTGCCGCCACCGCCGCCGGCGTTGCTCTTCTCGTTACTGAGGAAGAAGCCGGGCGCGACGAACCCGGTGACGCCCAGACCACCGAGCAGCAGCACGACGATCATCACGACGGCCACGATCATGCCGGTGTTCTTCTTCGGCGGGGGAGGGCCGCCGAAGCCGCCGGGATACTGGCCGGGGTACTGGCCACCGGGGAAGCCCCCGTACTGCGCGGTCTGGTCGTAGCCGCCGTACTGCCCGCCCGGCTGCTGGTAACCCCCCTGCGGCTGCTGGTAGCCGCTGTACTGGCCGGGCTGCTGGCCCTGGCCGTACGGGTCGGGCTGCTGACCGTACGGCTGCTGTGGGTACGTCATGCTGAGCTTTCCTCCCCGGAGTTCTTCTCCTGCCCGGATGTCCGACGCGAGCAGGGAGGCCTCCGTTCCCTGGTCACGCGGGAGCTTAAAGGGGCGGAGGGGGCTTTCGTCCACCGG
>NZ_JBOHGB010000047.1:0-44703 GCF_050699935.1 Actinophytocola sp. | reverse complement strand
TTCGGAGCTGGGCGTCCTGGCCCGGGCCCCCGAGCCCGAGAGCCCCGGCGAGGCCGCCGCGCTGGCCGCCGCGCTGGCCGGCCCGTCCGCCGTGGTGGTCACGCTCGGCGCGGACGGTGCCCTGGTCGTTCAGGACGGCACGGCCACGCATGTTCCCGCGACCGTGGTGGACGCCGTCGACGCGACCGGCGCGGGCGACGCGTTCTGCGGCGCCCTCGCCGACGGCCTGGCCCGTGGTGAGTCCCTTGTGGACGCGACGGAGTGGGCGGTCCGCGTGGCCGGCATCTCGACCACCCGCTGGGGCGCCCAGGCGAGCCCGACCCGCGCCGAGCTCTGACTCGCGTCCCGGAGTTGGGGACTCGCGTGCGGGAGCGGGGGACTCGCGGGGAGTAGTGGGCTCAGGTGAGCACGCGACCCTGCTCGACCAGGCGCGCCAGCCGGTCCCGCCACCATGCCGCCCGTACCGGGTCGGCGATCTCGTAGCGGTCCAGGAGCGAGGAGTCCGGGGTCGGCGGCACGGGGGCCACCGGCAGGAAGCCGTCCACCGGGCGCAGTGACCGGGCCGGGCCGACCACGTCCGACGTCAGCAGCGACACCGTGCCCAGTCCACACGCGAACTCCAGCGACGGCAGCGCGCCCGCGAGCGCCACGCCCGCCGCGAGTCCCACGCTCGTCTCCAGCGCCGAGGACACCACGCACGGCAGCCCGCACGCCTCGGCCACCCGCAGCGCCCGCCGCACGCCGCCGAGCGGGGTCGCCTTCAGCACCGCCACGTCCGCGGCCTCCGCGACCGCCACCCGAAGCGGGTCCGCGGCACGGCGGATCGACTCGTCCGCCGCGATCCGCACCGACACACGGCGGCGGACCAGCGCCAACTCCTCGACCGTCCGGCACGGCTGCTCGACGTACTCCAGCCCCCCGGCCGCCCGGTCCAGCGTGGCGATCGCGGACACCGCCGTGTCCACGTCCCACGCCCCGTTCGCGTCGCAGCGCACCAGACCCGACGGGCCGAGCGCGTCCCGCACCGCCTCGAGCCGCTCGACGTCCTCGGGCAGCGAGGCCGGGTGATCGGCCACCTTCACCTTGACCGTCCGGCAGCCCGACTCACGTGCGATCCGGTTCGCCCGCGCCGGATCGACCGCCGGCACCGTCGCGTTGACCGGCACCCGGCCGCGCACCGGGTCCGGCCAGCCGACCGTGCCCGCCTCGATCGCCGCGGTCAGCCAGGACGCCGACTCGGCGTCGTCGTACTCCGCGAACGCGGAGAACTCGCCCCACCCCACCGGTCCCTCGATCAGCATGCCCTCGCGCACGTCGATGCCGCGGAACCGGGTGGTCATCGGGATGGCGAAGGTCCGCGCGGTGTCGAAATCGATCAGTGTCTTCATCACTACTGACGCTAGCCGATCGTCACCGTTAGGCTTTTTCCACACACCCTGGACGGAAGGGGATGAACAAACATGACGACTGAGCACAACGAAGTCACGACCTCGGTACTGGACCGCTTCCCCGCGAAACACCTGGCAAAACCCGAGATACGCGCGTTACCGGAGCCGCCGAAGTCGACCTGGCGGATCATCGGACCGGGAGTCATCGCGGCCGGCGTCGGCCTGGCGTCCGGCGAGTTCATCCTCTACCCGTACATCGCCTCGCAGGTGGGGCTGGTGTTCGTGTGGGCCGCGCTGGTCGGCGTTGCCACGCAGTTCTTCCTGAACATGGAGATCGAGCGGTACACGCTCGCCACCGGTGAGACCGCGTTGACCGGGTTCAGCCGGTTCTGGCGGCACTGGGGCCTGGTGTTCGCGCTCCTGGCGATCCTCGCGAACCTGTGGCCCGGCTGGGCGACGAGCTCGGCGACACTGGTCACGTACCTGTGGGGCGGTGACGTCAAGTGGATCACCATTGGCCTGCTGCTCGCGATCGGCCTCATCCTCACCCTCGCCCCGGTCGTCTACGTGGCACTGGAACGCGCGGAGATGCTGAAGGTCGCCGCCGTGCTGGTGCTGCTGATCGTCGGCGCGTTCGTGGCGATCTCGGCGGACACCTGGGCCGACGCGCCGAAGATCGTGACCGACGCGAGGGTGCCGACCGAGCTCGGGTTCGCCCTGCTGCTGGGCGCCCTGGCGTTCGCGGGTGCCGGTGGCGGGCAGAACCTGGTGCAGAGCAACTGGATCCGTGACAAGGGCTTCGCCATGGGCCAGTACGTCCCGCGGATCAAGAGCCCGGTGACCGGGCAGCCGGAGGCCGCGCCGAGCACGGGCTTCATCTTCGAGCCGACCGATGAGCACATGGGACGCTGGCGCGCGTGGTGGCGGTTCGCGAACCGCGAGCAGCTCTACACGTTCGTGCTCATCACGTTCGTGACGATCCTGTTCACCTCGCTGCTCGCGTACGCGACCGTGTACGGCCGCGAGGACCTGCCGGACGACATCGGCTTCCTGCAGGTCGAGGGTGACCAGCTCAGCGCCGCGGTCGGCGGCTGGTTCGGCACGTTCTTCTGGATCGTGGGCGCGTTCTCGCTGTTCGCCGCCGCGCTCGGCATCGTGGACTACACGTCCCGGCTGGTCGCGGACGTCATCAAGACCTCCTATGCCCAGCAGGCCAAGGAGAGCACGCTGTACTTCGGCGTGGTGTGGGCGCTCGTGCTGATCGGCTGCGGCATCGTGCTCGCCGGCTTCGACCAGCCGATCGTGCTGCTGGTGATCTCGGCGTGCGTGGGCGGCGTGATGATGTTCATCTACTCGATCCTGCTGCTGGTGGTGAACCGCAAGGTGCTGCCGGACGAGATCAAGATCCGCGGCGGGCGGATCGCGGTGCTGGGTTGGTCGATCGCGCTGTTCGGCGTGCTCAGCGTGCTGACGATCATCGACCAGGGCAGCAAGCTGTTCGGCGACTAGTCCACTATGGACCGTGCGGCGGCGGTGACCAGGTCCGCCACGGAGGCGTCGAGTTCGAGTACGACGCCGCGCTCGTCCGCCCGGAGCGGCTCGAGCGCGGCGAACTGCGAGTCGACGAGGGACTCGGGCATGAAGTGCTCGGACCGATCCGCCACGCGCCGCCGCACGGTCTCCTGGTCACCGTGCAGGTGCACGAAAAGCGCCGACGGCGCGTTGTCGCGGAGGGTGTCGCGGTAGGCCCGTTTGAGCGCGGAACAGGTGACCACGGCGCCGGTGTCGGAGTGCTCGGCGAGCCACTCGCCGATGGCCCGCAGCCACGGCTGCCGATCGTCGTCGTCGAGCGGCTCGCCGGCCGACATCTTGTCGACGTTGACTCGCGGGTGGAAGTCGTCGGCATCACCGAACGGCACCCCGAGCCGCTCCGCGAGCGCAACGCCGACCGTGGTCTTGCCAGACCCGGTCACCCCCATGACGACGACCGGAGGCACCCTCACCCGCCACCCTCCTTCCCTCGCGGCGATCCGGACCTCGAGGGTAGCGGCGGCTCGGTGACCTTCGCCGTCGGTCGGGTCAGGTGCGGCCGAGCTCGGTGAGCAGCTCGCCGAGCTGGCGCGCGATGGCCTGCTCGGTGCCGGGCAGCAGGGTGACCCAGTTCTTCTTTCTGGTGAACAGATATCGGCCGGCCGGGTCGTCGTACACGCTCACGACGTGCGACGCGCGCCGGCGGACGCCGTCCGCGGGCGTACGCGCGGCACCGAAGTGGCCGAGCCGGATGGCGTCGCCGAGCACCGCCGTGATCTTGCGTGCCTCGGCCTTGCCGAGCCCGTCCGAGACGAGGGCGCGCCGGAAGCGGTCCCGATCCGAGCCGGCGCGTGCCGCGGCCCGGTCGAGCGCGGCGACCGGCAGGCTGATCGAGTTGCCGGTGCCGGCCGGGTGGGCGGGCAGCAGCCGAGCCGCCGCCGTCACCTCCTCGCCCCACTTGGTGACCCGCAGCGTGAGGTCGTCGGCCAGGACGGCGATCGTCACGCCGCGGCCGGCCCGGCTCACCAGCGCGAAGGTGCGCGGCCCCTGCTCGGCGAGCTGCAGCCGCGCGTCGATCTCCCACTCGGGGCGGGCGAGCCGGGTGAGCTGGTGCGCGAGCCAGTCGTCGACGGAGTCCGCGTCACCCAGGTTCTTGGCGGCGAGCGAAGCCCACGCCTTGGCGCGCAGCTCGGCGCGCTCCCGCTCGGTGGCCCCGGGCGAGGCGACGGCGATGACCGGCCGGTACGGGCCGAGCCGCAGGTGCTCCCAGAGCACGTCGTACTCGAGCCGGGTCAGGGTGACCTTGCCCGCCATGCTGATCCTCAGTCGTCTTCGCCGATGACGGCAGGCGCCACGGGCGGGGTGTCGTCCCAGAAGTCGTCGTTGTAGTCCTTGAGGTAGGCGGGCGAGTCGCGCTCCCGGTCCTCCTCACCACGACCGCCCCCGGCCCCGACCGGCGCCATCCCCGTACCGGCGCCACCTCGTGCACCGGTCGGCGGGGTCGCACGAAACGCGGCCGCGTTCTCGCGCGGGCCCGGTCCCGCGCCGACCACGCCGCCACGGCCGCCGGTCCCTCGCCCGCTCCCGCCGCCCGCGTTGCCACCTTTTGCGTTGCCACCTTTTGCGTTGCCACCGCCACCGGCGTTGCCCCCGCCGGGCTGCCGGCCAGTCACCGGGTCGTTCAGCACGCCGGTGCCCGGTACGAACGGGTTGGCCGGCGCGCCGCCCTGCCCACCCACGGGCGACGGCGGCGCGGGCGCCGACGGCCCGGCCACGACCCGAGACGGATCGGTGACCTGGCTCCCCGTTCCCGGCGCCACGCTCCCGGTCTCGGACGGCGCCGCGCTCCCGGTCTCGGACGGCGCCGCGCCCCCGCTCTCGGACGGCGCCGCGCCGGCAGGCGCGCCGCCCGCACCCGGTCCGTCGGCCTCGTCGGGTCCGCCGTTCTCGCTGTCGCTCAACGGGTTGCCGTCGATGACGCCACCCGCCCTGCCGCCCGGCTCGGTGCGCTCGGCCGCGGTGACGCCGATCTCGGGCGGGTCGGCAAAGGTGCCGGCGGTGTCCGCGGAGTCGATGCTGTTGGCCGTGTAGCCGTTCATCAGCTCGACAGCGCGCAGATGGGCCTGCTGGGACCGCTGGTCGACGGCGTCCTCGTCGGTCTGGCCGGCGAGCATCCCGGCGAAGTCGGTGGGCATGCCCTGGGCCAGCTTGGACGGTACGGCCACCGGCTCGGGCATCGAGTTCGCGACATGGACGAACCCGTCCGCGATCTGCTGCAGGCTGGCCTTGGTCTGCACGCCGGCCGTGGCCGACTCCTCCGCCCACCGCCCGATCGGCGACACGGCCCCGGACATCGACGCGGCCGCCTGTCCCTCCCAGGTCACGCCGGCCTCACGCTGGAGCCGCTCGATACGGTCGCGGGAGGCGGTCATGAGGTCGGTGAACTCGTGCCACGCTTGATCCGCCTCGGTGACCACACCGGCCCCCTTGGCGTCGGTGCGGACCCAGTGGTAGAGCTGCTCGTGGGTATTGCTTTCCCAGCGGTAACCGAAGAAACCCGGACCCCTGACGGTCATCGCGAACCCTCCGTTCATTGGTCCACCAGCGTGCTCATCAGTGCGGCGGCGAATTGGTGCGAGTACTCGCAGACCGGCGGAATGTCCGTCGGCACGGAATCCAACCCGATCTGGACGATGAGGTATTGGCCGTCGGCCACATCAACGGCGGTAAAACACCTGTTGTCGTCATTGGGCAAGGCAATGGTGTAAGTGGGGAAGTCGTCGATCGGATCGGTGGACTCGACCTGGCCGTACCGGCCGTCCTGCTCGTCGATGTCTTCGTAGGTCACCAACGTGGCGCCCATGTAGCCGATCTCTCCGAGCCACAAACAGGCGGCTGCCCCCTGGTCGTCCTTCCTGGGTTCGCCGGGATTGTCCAGGTAGTAGTCGGGATAGTCGGCCTCGGGCAGCAGGGTGCAGGGGTCGACGTCGTCCAGTGGAATATCTCGGGGCCGGTTCGGCTGTGTCGACGACGTGGTTTCCGCGGGATCACCACCGGACGAGGTGGCGGCGACGTCGTCGGGCCGGGGGTCTCCGGTCGACATGGTGGTACACCCGGCAGCCAGACCGGTGAGCAGGACAACAGACAAGCAGGTGATGGCGCGAAACGGACGGATCACTCGGGTCCTCGCCGGAACTCATCTGTGGTCTTGTCCTCGACCTGCCCATAGGTTCGGCCGCTCTCGCCCAGCTTGTCGGCCACGACGGACAGCCGTGCGACATATGCGTCCGCCATGTCGAGCGCGCTGCTGCCGTTCTGGCCCATCAGGTTCATCGTGTCCTTGCTGCACGGGTCACCGCCGGGCGGCTCGATGAAACGAAGGCGGTCCCCGTTGGTGAACAGCCACCGACGGACCCTGTCGGCCTCTTCCTCGATGCCTTGCTTGAGTTGCATGAGTCGGCTCGGGTCCACAAGCATGCGGCCCGAACCACCCGAGTCCTCGGGATCGGTGTCGATGTACACCGGGCTCACCCCCAGACTGGTCGCGGGGGCGTCCCGCACCCCGGACAGAAGGTTAGCGCAAAGACGTCACGGTGAGTGGTGTGATGGTGAGGCTCCGTCACCAGGGTTGGAATCCCACTCGAACGGACTAACTCGGGTCGAGATCGAGTCGCGGATTGCGAGCGCCTTTTGTTGCACGGGCACATATCGAGGTGCGGATTGTGACCGCCGGCCGTGGCGTTTTGGGGCGCCACGGCCGGCGCAGCCGTTCTCACCAGTTCATTCGCGTTGCGGGGTTGACGTGGTGCGTTAGCGTCCGGACCGGTAAAGCTCGGCCACCTCGTTGTCCGGGAGGGCTCGGTCGTAGACGTGTACCTGGTCGATCGCGCCTCGCCAGTGGTCTACGGGGTTGCCGCCGAACTTGGCTCGGCCGATCACCGTGTTGCCCTTCGCGTCGGTGGCGGTGCAGGCGGTCCGCGTGCCTGCGGGCTGACCGTCCACATAGAGCTTCAGCGTGCCGGATGCCGCGTCGCGGACGCCGGCAAGGTGGTACCAGCGGCCGGTCTCCGGTGGGGAGGGCGCGAGCGCGCGCACGCCGACGAAGCTGAACGCGAAACGGTTGTCCGCACCGGAATACTGCAGGAAGAACCCGCTGTCCGCGGTGCCGTCCTGGCTCACGGCGGTGGCGAACCCGCCCAGGCTGTCGAGCCTCACCCACGTTGCCACCGAATAGTTGCCCGTCGTGTCGAGGAGGGCGCGGCCGGTGTCCACATGGGACCCGTCGCCGGTGAACGCCAGTGCGGGGCCGTGTACGCCCGATATCCAGGTGGGACTCCCGACGAACGTGGCGTCCGCGTCGCCCACGGCGTCGGCGGTCGTCGTGCCGGTGTTCTCGTCGAACGGGTAGTAGTGGATCCCGTCCGGGCCGGGGGTGCCCGGCGGGGGCGGCTGCGTGCCATCGCCGGAGCCGTCCGCGCCCGCGATAATCTCCTCGTTCACCGCCCGCACCTGGGCGAAGTCCATCTTCTCCACCTGCCGGTCGTAGGTGAAGAAACCGTTGACCTCGTGCTCCACGTCGGTGATCTGCGTGTAGATCGCCCCCGAGATCCCGCAGCTCTGCGCCGCCGACAGCACGTCGCGCTGGTTCTCCACGTACCGGCGGGTGAGCGTGGCCGAGTCCGGCGTCATCTCGTACGCATGCCCCTCGCCGAACCACATGTGGTCCTCGACCTCCAGCCCGAAGCCGCCGTGCTCGCCGTCCACCGCCACGCGGTTCGCGTCCGGCACGGGCTGCGCGGGGCCGACGTAGGCGTGGTGGTCGATCATGTCGCCGCGGCCGGAGTCCCCGTGCGAGGCACAGCAGTTCACGCCGCTGTGCGCGTTCACCAAGCGGCTGGGGTCCTGGGCCTTCACCTCGTCGGCGATGCGCCCGGTCTCGGTGCGGTCCCACTCGCCCCAGCCCTCGTTGAACGGCACCCACGCCACGACCGACGTCCAGTTGTCGTGCTGGTCCACCATCGTGTGCAGCTGGCGCTCGAACTCCGCCCGCGCGTCCGGCGGCGGCCGCTCTTCGGACGTCTTCATCGACGGCATGTCCTGCCACACCAGCAGACCCAGCCGGTCCGCGTGGTAGAACCAGCGGTCCGGCTCGACCTTGATGTGCTTGCGAACCCCGTTGAACCCCATCACCTTGTGCTGCTCGAGGTCGAACCGCAGCGCCTCGTCCGTGGGCGCGGTGTGGATGCCGTCCGGCCAGAAGCCCTGGTCCAGGGTGGCCAGGTGGAACAGGATCTCGCCGTTCAGCGTCATGCGCAGCTTGCCGTCCGCGCCCGGCCTCATGCCGATCTCGCGCATGCCGAAGTACGAGCCGACCCGGTCCACGACCGTCCTCTTGCGACCCTCGACGAGCGACACCCGCAGGTCGTAGAGGAACGGCGAGTCCGGCGACCAGAGCTTCGCGTCCGGCACCGGCAGTCGCAGCGGGCTGTTCGCCGGCCCGGTCACGTGGCCGACCTCGGTGCCGTCGTCGTAGGCGATCGCCTCGACCGTGGCGTCACCGCCCTCGGTGCGCGCGGTCAGCGCCAGGCTGCCGTCGGCGAGGTCCGGCGTCATGTCGAGCTTCGTGATGTGCTTGGCGGACAACGGTTCCAGCCAGACGGTCTGCCAGATGCCCGAGCTGCCGGTGTAGAAGATGCCGCGGTCGGGCACCCGGCGCTGCTTGCCGACGGGCTGCCACGTGGCGTCGGTGAGGTCCTCCACCCCGACGATCAGCTCCTGCGGGCCCCGGCCCGTCAACGCGTCCGTGATGTCCACACTGAACTTGTCGTAGCCGCCTCGGTGCGTGGTCACCCGCGTGCCGTTGACCCACACCGTGGCGTCGTAGTCGACCGCGCCGACGTGGAGCACGAGCCGCTCGGAGGCCTTCCCGGCCTTCCAGCGGGCCGGCACGTCGAACGTGCGCCGGTACCACATCCGGTCCTCGCTGCGCTGGATTCCGGACAGCGCGGACTCGATCGGGTACGGCACGAGGATCCGCTCGCCCAGCGACTGGCCGACCGGCGGCGTGGTCAGGTCGTCGGCCGCGGCGAACTCCCACACCCCGTTGAGGTTCCGCCAGCGCTCGCGGGTCAGCTGCGGTCTCGGGTACTCCGGCAGGGCGTTGTCCGGCCCCACCTGGTCGGTCCAGGGCGTGGACAGCGGCGGGGTGCCGGGCTGCCACACCGGGTCGGCGGTCGCGGACGTGGACATGGCTGGCATCAGCGCCACGGTAGTGACGGTTGCTGCGATCGCACTGAGCACCCTTCTTCGTGCGGCGGTCTTCATGGCAGGGTGACCTCCTGACTCGGAACCGGGTTACCGCTCGCGGGTCGGCGCGGCTGAGAGGGCCTGGACGGCGAACGACGACGGCCAGGAATGCGCCGCTGACCACGGAAATGGTAGTGCGAGGACGGCGTGCGCGATCCGGTTGATTTCGCCACCCGTCGCCCTTGCGTCCGGCCCGACACGGTCGGTACCGTTCGTGGGAATGCGCTTGCCCGCACCGATGGCGAGCATGATGACGATGCCGTCGTGCGCATCGCTCACGGTGCCGCCGGGGCCGGTGCCCGCGGGAGCCACAGCCGCGGCCACCCGCCCCGGCGCTTCCTTTGCTACGTCAGGGGTTGCGGCCGCACGGTGAATGCCGGGTGTAGGTGCGCGGTGTCGTTGAAGCGGCGGATGAGCCAGCGGTCCTCGGTCACCACGAGCTGGGTGATCGAGGCGTTGTCGGCACCGACGAAGGCGAACGGCCGTGACTCGGTCGCCATCGCCACCACCTGGCCGATCACGCCGCCGTGGGTGAACACGGCCACGCGCTGGTCCGGGTGGGCCGCGGCGATCCGCTTGATCGACGCCCGTACCCGGGCCGCGAGGTCCTCAGTGGACTCCGCGTTGGGGATCACGTCCCAGCGCTGGATCTCCCACATGCGCTGGGCCATCTCGTGGTTCTCCGACACCCGGATGCGGAACAGGCCGCCCTCCCAGTCGCCGAGCCGCACCTCGCGCATGCCCGGCTCGACCGCGGGCGTGAGGCCGAGGCGCTTCGCGAGCGGTGCCGCGGTCTGCACCGTGCGGCGCAGGCCGGAGACGTAGATCGCCTCGATGGGCTCGACCGCGAGCCGGTCGCCGACGACCTCGGCCTCGCGTTCGCCCTCGACCGCGAGCGGCGGGTCGCTGTGCCCGTCGACCAGCGGGAACGATCGGTTCTCCCTGGCGGGGGCGGACTCGCCGTGGCGTACGAGCAGGATGTCCGTGGCGCCGGGTGGCAGCGTGAAGCGGAACTGGCGGTATTCGGTCTGCGGTTCGGTCACGTCCCCAATTCAACACCGTGGGGCGCGGGCGGCAGGCAAATACTCGACCTCGGATATTTGGGGCTACGATGACCACCATGACGAAGCGGAAGGTCTCCAACCCGCTCGCCCTCGCCGTGCTGGCCCTACTCGCGGAACGGCCGATGCATCCGTACGAGATGTCCAGCACGCTGCGGGAACGAGCCAAGGAGGAGAGCATCAAGCTCAACTACGGCTCGCTCTACTCCGTGGTCGAGTCGCTGCGCCGGCACGGGCTGATCGACGTGCGGGAGACCATCCGCGAGGGTCGCCGGCCGGAGCGCACGGTGTACGCGATCACCGAGAACGGCCGGTTCGAGCTCGTCGACTGGATGTCGGAGCTGCTTTCCGTGCCGGTCAAGGAGTACACGCAGTTCGAGGCGGCGCTCACGTTGATACCGGTGATCAACCCCGACGACGTCCAGCGGCTGCTGGAGACGCGGCTCATCCGGCTGGACGCGGAGATCGCGACGGTGGGCGGGGTCATGGACGAGATGGCCCGGCGCGGCATGCCCTACCTGTGGGCGATCGAGGCCGACTACGTCCGCGCGCTGCGGCGGGCGGAACGGGAGTTCGTCCGCGACCTCGCGGAGAAGATCCGGAACGGCACGCTGGAGGGCGTGGACCTCTGGCGGCGCGCGCACGAGGGCGGCGAGCTGCCGAGCGAGGAGGACTGGATGCGCGCCTCCGAGCACCTGCGACGCGTCAAGTGACGGTCACGATGACACCGTCTTGACGTCAGCGTGATGTCAGCACATACTCGACTTCGGATATACGTACTCGGGGAGAAGGGGAGAAGTTCCACTGACACGACGCTGGCCGGGTGTGGCAACACCCGGCCAGCGATCAGAAACCCAGGCTCGATCCGTGCCGGCTCGCGTACCCAGGCTGCGCTTTCCACCATAGCTGGCCGTCATGCGCGGATCGACCTGGTGACAATCCAGGAAGGTGCACGCAGATGACCATGCCCACCGGGCGGGCGACCGCCGCGCCACGGTCCGCGGACCCGCCGGCCGCCCCGCCGGCGATCGTCGCCGAGGCGCTCGTGAAGACCTACGGCGAGGTCGAGGCGCTGGCCAGGCTGAGCTTCGTGGTGCCCACCGGCACCGTGTTCGGTCTGCTCGGCCCCAACGGCGCCGGCAAGTCGACGACCATCAAGATCCTCACCACGCTGTCCAGGCCGAGCAGCGGCACCGCGTCGGTGGCCGGCATCGACGTGCTGCGCCGGCCCGACGATGTGCGACGCGCGATCGGCGTCGTCACCCAGGGCTCGGGCACCGACCCGATGGCCACCGGCCGGGAGAACCTGTTGCTGGCCGGCCGGATCCACGGCCTGCGCGGTCGCCCCGCGAAGAGCCGAGTGGACGAGCTGCTCGAGCGGTTCGGCCTGACCGAGGCGGCGAAGCGGGTGGTGAAGACCTACTCCGGCGGCATGCAGCGCAAGCTCGACGTCGCCATGGGGCTGGTGCACCGGCCCGCGGTGCTGTTCCTCGACGAGCCGACGACCGGGCTGGACCCGCAGGCGCGCGCGGAGATGTGGGCCGAGATCGCCCGGCTGGCCGCGCACGAGCGGCTGACGGTCCTGCTCACCACGCACTACCTCGAGGAGGCCGATCACCTCGCCGACGAGCTGCTGATCGTCGACAGGGGGCGGGCCGTCGCGCAGGGCAGCCCGGAGCGGCTCAAGAGCGAGCTGCGCGGTGACGCGGTCGTGATCGAGCTGGCGCCCGACGCCGACCTCGTGCTCGCCGACCGGGCGATCGACGGGCTCGAGGGCACCCGGGAGGTCACCGTCGAGGGGCGCACCATCCGCACCCGGGTGGATCACGGCGCGTCCGCGGTGCCCGCGGTGCTCGCGGCCCTGGAGCGGGAGTCGGTCCCGGTCGCGGCGGTCACCGTCGCCCGCCCGTCGCTCGATGACGTCTACCTGCGGCACACGGGCCGCTCGTTCGCGGCCGCCGAGGAGGTGGCGGCATGACGACCGTGTTGCCGCACTCCGCGTACCTGACCAGCCGGCTGCTGCGGGCCACGGGCCGCCAGCCGGCCTTCGTGGTGATCATGCTGATCCAGCCGATGATCTGGCTGCTGCTGTTCGGGCAGCTGTTCAAGCGGGTGGTGGAGCTGCCGGGCTTCGCGTCCGGGTCCTACATCGACTTCCTCACGCCCGGCGTGGTCGTGATGACCGTGCTGTTCACCAGCGGGTGGGCGGGCATGGCGTTCATCGACGACATGGCGCGCGGGGTGATGGACCGGATGCTGTCCTCGCCGGTCAGCCGCATGGCGATGATGATCTCGTCGGTGGTGAACCAGGCCGTGACGATCGTCGTGCAGGGCCTGATCATCGTGGTCATCGGCCTGCTGCTGGGCGCGTCGTTCTCCGGTGGGGTGGTCGGTGTGGTGATCATGCTCGTGGCGGCGGTGCTGCTGGCCGCGGCGTTCGCGTCGCTGTCCAACGGCATGGCGCTGATCGTGCGGACGCAGGAGTCGCTGATCGGGTTCTCCACGATGCTGACGCTGCCGCTGTCGTTCCTGTCCTCGGCGATGATGGCGCGCGAGGCGGCGCCGGGCTGGATCCAGACGGTGTCGAGCTACAACCCGGTGGACTGGACGGTCGTCGCGAGCCGGGAGGCGCTGGCGGCGAACCCGGACTGGTCGGCGATCTGGCCCCGGCTGGGCGGGTTGCTGCTCGTGGCGCTCGCGGCGGTCTGGCTGGCGACCCGGGCGTTCCGGTCCTACCAGCGCTCGCAGTAACCGTTCGGGTGCGAGGTGCTCCGCCGGCCGACGGCGGGGCACCTCGGTGCCGGCGCGGGGCTTGCCCACAATGGTGTCGCCAGTGGGAGCATGGTGCCGGTCTCTACCGAACGGGAGGCGCGTTGGGTGCCGAGTTGAACGGTTTGCGCGGGCAGCTGCTCGCCACGGTCCGCGAGCAGGGCGGCGCCGTCGACGCACTGGTGGCCGACGCGCTGCGCAACGTGCCCCGCCACATCTTCCTGCCCGACCTGCCGCCCGACGCCGCCTACCGCGACGAGGCGATCGTCACCAAGTGGGACGCCGACGGGATGCCGACGAGCTCGTCCTCCCAGCCCACGATCATGGCGATCATGCTGGACCAGCTCGGTGCCACCCGCGGCCAGCGGGTGCTCGAGATCGGTGCTGGCACGGGGTTCAACGCCGGCCTGCTCGCGCACATCGTCGGTCCGAAGGGGAGCGTCGTCAGCATCGACCTCGACCCGGAGATCGTCGACCGGGCGGAGGAGAACCTGTCGGCCGCGGGGTGCGACCGCGTCACGGTCCTGCACACCGACGGCGCGCTCGGCCATCCTCCCCGCGCGCCCTACGACCGCATCATCGCGACGGTCGGCGTCTGGGACCTCGCGCCCGCCTGGCACGAGCAGCTCGCACCGGACGGCCGCCTCGTCGTCCCGCTCGACCTGCGTGGCGTGCAGCGGTCGGTCTGCTTCGAGCGGGTGGATGACTACTGGACCAGCCGGTCCGCGCGCGCGTGTGGGTTCATGCGGATGCGCGGGCAGTTCGCCGGCCCGGAGCGGAACCACCTGCTGGACAAGCAAACCCACCTCACGCTGAGCCTGCCCGAGGCACGCGAGCTCGACACGGCGGCCGTGGTCGAGGCGCTCGACGCGCCCGAGGTCGAGATCCGCACCGGCGTCGCGCCCACGCAGTCGGAGTTCTTCGACGGCTTCGGGCTGTGGCTCGCGATCCGTGAGCCGCGCTGGTTCTCACTGTCCGAACAGGACCCGGGCACGCGCCTGGGGAGCGCCCCGATGCGCGCGCCGGACGCCGTGGTCACCGCCGGCGTCCTGGACGAGTTCGGCCTGGCGACGCTGTCGGTCGGCTCGGCCGGCGAGCTGGTGGTCACGGGTGCCGAGCGGATCGCCGAGGAGCTCGCCGAGCACGTCGTCGCCTGGGACGAGGCCGGGCGCCCCGGCTCGACCGGCCTGCGCATCGACGCGCACCCGGCCGGCAGCGACGCCACGGGCGAGTACGTGATCGACAAGAAATGCGTCCGCCTGGTCCTGACCTGGCCCTAACCCCGCGAGTCCCCCGCTCCCCGCACGCGAGTCCCCCGCTCCCCGCATCCGCGAGTCCAACGTTCGCGACGCGCGAGTCCAACACTCGTGACCGGCGAGTTCGACGTTCGCGATGGGCGAGCCTTGCTCCCGGCCCGGGTCTCTCCTGAGTGGACGCGGTGCCGGACTCGCGGGTTCTGAGTGTTGGACTCGCGGGTTCTGAGTGTTGGACTCGCGGGTTCGGGGTGTTGGACTCGCGGGTTCGGGGTGTTGGACTCGCGGGTTCGGGGTGTTGGACTCGCGTGTGGGAGTGGGGGACTCGCGGTGGACGGGTGGGGGTGGGGGACGTAAGGTCCCGCGCAATGATGAATTCTGCTCACGTTCCGGTCGCGGTGGCGGACCGGTTGCCCGTGCGGACGCGGTTCGGCTACGCGCTCGGTTCGTTGTCGACGGGTGCGTTCGGCACGGTGCCCGGGCTCCTGCTGCTGCCGTACCTGACCGACACGCTCGCGGTGTCCGCCTCCCTCGCGGGCCTGCTCGTGCTGCTGCCGAAGGCGTGGGACGTGCTGTTCAACCCGGTCGCCGGGCGGATCAGCGACCGCACGCACACGCGGCTGGGAGCCCGCCGGCCCTACCTGATCGGCGGCGGGATCGCGCTCGCGATCTGCTTCGCGGGCTTGTTCGCCGGCCCGAACACCGGCTCGGCGAGCGTCGACGCGCTGTACGTGGCCGGCATGTTCCTCCTGTGCGCCACCGCGTTCGCGTTCTTCCAGGTGCCCTACAACGCGCTGCCGGTCGAGCTGACCGCCGACCCGGGCGAGCGCACCCGGCTGACCACGTGGCGGATCGCGGTGCTCGCCATCGCGATCCTGGTATCCGGCGCCGGCGCGCCCGCGCTCCGGGACGCGGTCGGCGGCATCGCCGGCTACCGGGTGATGGGCATCGCGGTCGGCGTGCTGATCGTCGTCGGCGCGGTGGGCGTGTTCATCGGCACCGCGCGGGCGCCGCACGGCCGGGTGCTGCCGTCGGTGTCCAGCTGGCGGGAGGTGGCCGCGGCGGTGCGGGACTGCCGGGCGTTCCGCTGGCTGCTCACCGCGTTCGTGATCCAGGCGATCGGCATCGGCACGCTGCTCGCCGGCGTCGACTACGTGGCCCGGGTGGGCATCGGCGACAGAGCCCTGCAGCCGCTGCTGTTCGCCGCCTTCGTGGCGCCCGCGCTGCTCGTGATGCCGGTGTGGCAACGGGTCGCGGACCGGTTCGGCAAGCGGGTCGGCTACGTGATCGCCACGCTGGTGTTCACCGTCGGCGTGCTGGGGCTGCTCGGCGCGCGGGTGTTCCCGGTCGCCCTCGTGGTGGCGTGCGCGGCGGTGGTCGGCGTCGGGTACGCGGGGATGCAGGTGTTCCCGCTGGCCCTGCTGCCGGACGTGATCAGCGCCGAGGAGCGCCGGACGGGCCAGATCCGCGCCGGCCTGTTCGCCGGCGTGTGGACGGCCGGCGAGACGCTCGGGCTCGCGCTCGGGCCAGCCCTGTACGGCCTGGTGCTGGCCATCGGCGGCTACGTGTCCTCGGCCGGAACCGATGTCGCCCAGCCCTCCGGCGCGGTCACTGCGGTGATCGTCGGCGCCGGCCTCATCCCCGCCCTGTTCGCGCTCGGCGGCCTGCCGCTGCTGCGGCGCCGCGTTCTGGAGGTTGCCGCATGACCGCGGGTCTGCCCGCCGACCAGGTACTCGACGAGCTGCGCGGGCTGCGGGACGGCGACCTGCCGACTCACGGCGGCCGCACCCTGGCCTACGTCTACGACAGCGGCCTGTCCGGTGTGGACAGTCTGGCCGCGGCCGCGCACGCGCTGGCGAGCTCCGCCAACGCCCTGGACCCGACCGCGTTCCCCAGCTTGCTGCGGATGGAGAACGACGTGGTGGCGACCGCCGCGGCATTGCTCGGCGGCGGGCCGGACACGGTCGGCTCGGTGACCTCCGGCGGGACCGAGAGCTGCCTGCTGGCGGTGCAGGCCGCGCGGGACGCGCGCGCGGACGTCGACCGGCCGCGGATGGTCCTGGCCACGACCGCGCACGCCGCGTTCCACAAGGCGGCGCACTACTTCGGCGTCGAGGCGGTCGGCGTGCCGGTCGACCCGGTGACGTTCCGCGCGGACCCCGACGCGATGGCCGCGGCGATCGACGACCGCACGGTGCTGGTCGTGGTTAGCGCGCCGTCCTACGCGCACGGTGTGGTCGACCCGGTGGCACCGGTCGCGGCCGCGGCGGCCGAGCGGGGTGTTCGGTGCCATGTGGACGCCTGCATCGGCGGCTGGGTGCTGCCGCACCTGCGGCACCTGGGCGTCCCGGTGCCCGACTTCGACCTGTCGGTGCCCGGCGTGACGAGCCTGTCGGTGGACCTGCACAAGTACGCCTACTGTCCCAAGGGGACGTCGGTGCTGCTGCACGCGTCCGCGGGCCTGCGGCACGCCCAGTACTTCGCGAGCGCGCGCTGGCCGGGCTACACGATGCTGAACTCGACCCTGCAGTCCACCCGGTCCGGCGGTCCCCTGGCGGCGGCGTGGGCGGTGTTGCGGCACCTCGGCGACGCGGGTTACGCGCGGCTGGCGGCGCTGACGCTCGGCGCGGTGCGGGCGCTGCGGTCGGGCATCGAGGAGGTCGAGGGCCTGCGGATCCTGGGCGACCCGGTGTCGACGCTGCTCGCGGTGGCCGCGGACGGGGACGACGTCGACGTGTTCACCGTGGCCGACGAGATGACCGAGCGGCGCTGGTACGTGCAGCCGCAGTTCGCGTTCGAGTCCTCGCCCGCGAACCTGCACCTGACGGTCACCGCGGCGAACCACGGCAGCGAGGCGGAGCTGCTCGCCGACCTCGCCGGCGCAGTCGCGGCCGCGCGGCGAGCCGGCCCGGTGCGGCTCGCGCCGGAGCTGGTGTCGGCGATCGGCGCGCTGGACCCGGACTCGCTGACGCATGAGCAGTTCGCCGGCCTGCTCGCCGCGGCCGGGTTCGACGGGGTCGACGGCGCTGTCGCCGCGCCGAAACGGATGGCGGAGGTGAACGCGATGCTCGCGGTGGCCGCGCCGGCGCTGCGCGAGCGTTTGCTGGTGGAGTTCCTCAGCGCCATGTACACGCCCACCTGATCCGCGAGTCCCCCGCACTCGCGGGTGGTGGTCAGACGACCATGCCGCTGGTGGGTGCGGGTCGCGACGTCACGCGTGACGTGTCACGAATTCGACCAGCCTGCGGCCCGGGTCGCGGTCAGGTAGTCCTCGACGGGTGGCTCGACCGGGCGCCCCTCGAACTGCGTCGACAGCACCACCGACGACCGCAGCTCGCCGTGTTGGCCGACTCGCTCGAAGAAGCCCTCGAGGTGGTCGAGGGTCGCCGCGCGGACCTTCAGCATCGTGCAGTGGTCGCCGGAGAGCTTGTGCACCTCGACGATCTCCGGGTAGTCCGCGGCCTTGCTGGTCTTCAGCAGGCACTTGCCGAGCGAGCACCGCAGCTGCACGAACGCGAGGAACGGGTAGCCGGCCCGCCGCGCGTCCACCTCCGCGCGGTAGCCGCTGATCACGCCCGACTCCTCCAGCCGCCGCACGCGCTCGGCGACCGCGGGCGCGGACAGGTTGATCCGGCGACCCAGCTCCTTGAACGACAGCCGCCCGTCGGCCTGCAGCTCCTCGACGATCTGCCAGTCGACCCGATCCAGGGTCCTTTCCGAACGAAAGGACATGGCCGCCACATTCCTTCCACACAGCCGGTGGGCGCGACGATACGCCTGCGACAGCCCATTCGAAACGGCGTCCGAGCTGCCTACGGTCAACGGCATGACCATTCTCCTGCCCAGCGTCCGCCGCTCGACGGTGTTCCTCTTCGGCGGCGTGGCCGCCATGAACACCGCGATGGTCGGCGCCAGCACGGCCGCCACCCTGATCGTGTCGGCGGACGCGGGCCCGGCGTGGAGCGGGCTGCCGAACGCGTTCGTGATCACCGGCACCGCGCTCGGCACGCTCGGTGCCGGTGCCGTGATGGCGCGCCGCGGCAGCCGGCCGGTGCTGCTCGCCATGTACGCCGCGGCCGTGGCAGGCGGTCTCATCGCGTTCGGCGCGGCGGCCGGTGCGCTGCTCGCCCCGCTGCTCACCGGGATGGTCCTCTTGGGACTCGGCAACGGCGTCGCGCAGATGTCGCGGTACCTCGCCGCCGAGCTGTACCCGGCCCACCGCAAGGGGTTCGCGCTGTCGGTGATCGTGTGGGCCGGGACCGTCGGCGCGATCGCCGGCCCGGTGCTGATCGCGCCCGGCGCGCGGATCGCCGGGCTGCTCGGGGTGCGCGAGCTCGCCGGTCCGGCACTGGTGTCGGCGGCGATCGCGGGCCTCGCGCTGGCGGCGTCGGCCGGGCTGCCGCGGGTCCCACCACCGCCGGCCCGGCCGCGGTTGTCCCTGCCGATGGTGGCCACGGCGCTGCGCCGGCCGGAGGTGCTCACCCCACTCGTGGCGATGGTCGGCGCGCAGGTCTCGATGGTCGCCGTGATGACGATGACGCCGCTGCAGCTCGACCACCACGGCCAGGGGCTCGACGTGATCGGCTTGATCCTGTCGGCGCACATGATCGGGATGTTCGCGCTCGCGCCGCTGTCCGGCCGGATCGCCGACCTGTGGGGCGGGCGCGTCGCCATCTACCTCGGCATCGGCACGCTCGCCGTGGCCGCCACGACCGCGGTGGCGGCGCCGACCGCACACACGTCCGGGCTGCCCGCCGCGCTGTTCCTGTTGGGGTACGGCTGGAACCTGGTGTTCGTCGGCGGCAGCAGCCTGCTCTCCCGGGACCTGCCGGCCGACGAGCGGACGCAGCTGCAGGGCGGGGTGGACGCGGTCGTGTGGCTCTCCTCCGCGGTGGCCAGCCTGGCCGCGGGCGTGCTGTACGGCCTGGGCGGCTTCGCGCTGGTGGCCGTGGTCGGCGGTGCACTCGCCCTCGCGCCGATCGCCCTGGTGGGCAGGAGGCGGTGAGGATCGCTCCCGCAGATCGCCAGGAAGGACGCCTTCCTGACGTTCAACGCCGGGAAGGACGCCTTCCTGGCATTCAACGGCCGGACGTGGCGAGGGCGCGGCGGACCAGCGCCGCACCCGCGGCCTGCATCGGCAGCCCGTCGGTCGCCGTGGCGGTGAACGGGTGCTCGGTGACCGCGCCCTCCTCGTTCTCCGCCACCCACGCGCCGAACAGGGCGTCGAACACCGGAGCCTCGATCACCACGCTCATCAGGAGATCGGTCGCGAACGTCAGCGGGTCGACGCCGAGGCCGAGGCACTGCGCGCGGATCCGGCCGGCCCGCCGTGCGGCCGTCATCTCGACCGCGAACGGCCACGTGCCGTAGTCCACGCCCGCGCGTTCCGGCTCGCCGAGCAGCTCCTCGGCATACTCGCGCAGCAGGAAGTTCCACAGCGAGAACTCCGCGGGCTCCTCGGACACGGCCGGGCCGCTCGCCTGGAACACGCCGACCGGCACCACCTGGTACAGCCCGCCCGCGTGGCCGACCCGCGCCGGGTCGCGCCGGTGCAGGAAGAACGTCGGTGGGTCCCCCAGCCGGATCGTCAGCGCGCTGACCGCGAGGTTCGCCGGCCGGCGCGTGAGGTCGCAGGGGTCGCCGATCGCGTCGCGCAGGGGAGTGGGCGGGCCGGCGGCGTACTCGTGCGCGGCCGCCTCGCCGGTGTCGATGCTGTCGAAGTACGTGCCGTGGCCGAACTCCAGCCGCGGCCGGCCGCGCAGGGTCGCGGTGAGCAGCCGGTAGGTCGGGCGGTTCTCGAACACCGCGGGCCGGTCGCGGCTGGCCATCGTCTCGGTGTAGTGCGTGGCCGGGAGGTCGGGCAGCGGCGGTGACGCGCCGAGTGACATCGCGAGGTCGCCGAGTGGCACCGGGCGCGGCGGGACCCACGCCGGGCGAGTGAGCAGCGGCGTGCCGGCGAGCTTCGGGACGTTCGGGTACCGCGCCGCCGCCTCGACCGCGAGCCGGTAGCGGTTCGCGCGCAGGTGCGCGCGCACCCGGAGCCACTCGTCCATGATCGCCGATTCTGCCCGACGAAATTCCGGCTCCGTGAAATAACCCGCGGTATTTCGCGGGCCGGAAATCCGGCCGTTGACCCCGGTCGCGAGCAGTCGAACCATCGAGAGCGAGCCTGTTCGTTCCTCGAAGGGGAGTGGCGATGAAAGCGGTTCGCCTGCACGAGTACGACAAACGCCCCGTGGTCGAGGAGGTGCCCGAGCCCGAGCTCGCCGGCCCCTTCGACGTGCTGGTGGAGGTCGGCGGCGCCGGGCTGTGCCGCACGGACCTACACATCGTCGAGGGGCAGTGGGCGGAGAAGTCCGGCGTGGCGCTGCCGTACACGATCGGGCACGAGAACGCGGGCTGGGTGCGCGCGGTCGGGTCCGCGGTGTCCCACATCGCCCCCGGTGACACGGTGATCCTGCACCCGCTCGCGACGTGCGGCCTGTGCCGCGCCTGCCGGGCCGGTGACGACGTGCACTGCTCGGACTCCGCGTTCCCCGGCATCGACTCCGACGGCGGCATGGCCGAGCTGCTGCGCACCAGTGCCCGCTCGGTGATCAAGCTCGACCCGTCACTGCGGCCGGCCGACGTCGCCGCGCTGGCCGACGCCGGGCTGACCGCGTACCACGCCGTGCGCAAGGCCGTGCCGCTGCTCTACCCCGGCACGTACGCCGTCGTGATCGGCTCGGGCGGGCTCGGGCACATCGGCGTGCAGTGCCTCGCCGCGATGACGCCGGCCGAGGTCATCGTCGTCGACCGGTCGCCCGCCGCGCTCGAGCTCGCCAGGGGCTACGGCGCCGCGCACACCGTCGTGGCCGACGGCAGGCACGTCGACGCGGTGGCCGACCTGACGGGCGGCGAGGGCGCGCACGTGGTGCTCGACTTCGTCGGGGAGAAGGGCACCGAGGCCGAGGGCGTGTCGATGCTGCGCCGCGCCGGGTCGTACTTCGTGATCGGCTACGGCGGGCACGTCGACATCCCGACCATCGACATCATCTCCACGGAGATCAACGTGATCGGCAACCTCGTCGGCTCCTACAACGACCTCGCGGAGCTGATGACCCTTGCCGCGCAAGGAAAGGTCAGCCTGCACACCAGGACGTACCCGCTCGAAGCCGCGGGCGACGCGATGGACGACCTGGATCACGGCCGGCTGCAGGGGCGCGGCATCCTCGTTCCCGAACGGAGCTGAGCACAATGTATGAAAAGGACGGACAGCGGTACTTCGTGGTCGACAGCCATGTTCACTGGTGGGACGGCCGGCCGGCCAACCAGGCCAACCGCTACGGCGAGGGCTTCATCAACTGCTTCTACGACTACCACCGCAACCTCTCGCCGGAATCGGAGGTCTGGTCGTTCGAGGACTTCTGGCGCCAGCCCGAGGAGCGCGTCCTGCACGACCTGTTCGAGGTCGGCTACGTGGACCGGGCGATCTTCCAGCCGACGTGCCTGACCGACTTCTACGTCAACGGGTTCAACACGACCGAGCAGAACGGCGTGCTGGCCGAGAAGCACCCGGACAGGTTCATCGTCAACGGCTCGTGGGACCCGCGCGACGGCGAGGCGGGGCTGGACCGGCTGGAGTCGCTCGCCCAGCGGTGGAACCTGCGCGGCGTCAAGCTGTACACCGCGGAGTGGAAGGGCGATTCGAAGGGCTGGAAGCTCACCGACCCGTGGTCCTACCGGTACCTGGAGCGCTGCCAGCAGCTCGGCATCCGCAACATTCATGTCCACAAAAGACCGACGATCTACCCGCTGAACCGGGACGCCTTCGACGTGGCCGATGTGGACGACGTGGCGTCGGCGTTCCCGGAGCTGACGTTCATCGTCGAGCACGTCGGCCTGCCGCGACTGGAGGACTTCTGCTGGATCGCCACCCAGGAGCCGAACGTCTACGGCGGGCTCGCGGTGGCGATGCCGTTCATCCACAGCCGCCCGCGGTATTTCGCGCAGATCGTCGGGGAGCTGCTGTACTGGATCGGCGAGGACCGGATCACGTTCGCGAGCGACTACGCGATCTGGACGCCGCGCTGGCTCGTCGAGCGGTTCGTCGACTTCCAGCTCCCGGCGGACATGACCGAGTACCCGCAGCTGACCCCGCAGATCAAGAAGAAGATCCTCGGGCTCAACGCCGCGAGGCTCTACGACATCGAGGTGCCGGCGGAGCTGCGCCTGCCCGACGTGCCCACCGACAGCGGCGCGGCGGTCGGCTCGGAGCCGAGGGTGCCGGCGTGAGCGGAGCGAACCATGGACAGCGTGAACGAGCAGTTGTGGACGGCGCTCGGTACCGTGCTCGACCCCGAGCTGGACCGGCCCATCACCGACCTGGGCTTCGTCGCGTCGGCGTCGGTGGACGGCGCTCACGCAACGGTCCGGCTCCGGCTGCCGACGTACTTCTGCGCGCCCAACTTCGCCTACCTGATGGTCGCCGACGCCCGCGACGCGGTCGCCGCCCTGTCCGATGTGTCCACTGTGGACATTGAGCTGGTGGACCACTTCGCGGCGGCGGAGATCAACGCGGGGGTCGCCGGGGGCACGGGCTTCGCCGGCTCGTTCCCCGGCGAGGCGACCGGTGAGCTCGAGGAGCTGCGGCTGACGTTCCGGCGCAAGGCGTACCTGGCGAGCCTCGACCGGCTGGCGTCCCACCTCGACACCGACCCGGTCGGGCTGACCCTCGGCGAGGTGCCGGAGTCGCCGGCGCTGTCGTCGTTCCTGCACCGGCGGGCGGAGCTGGGTCTGCCGTGCACCCCGGACTCGCCGCTGCTGCTGGACGAGCACGGGGCCGTGATCGGCGCTGCCGAGGCGCCGCTGCGGCTGCGGTTCGCCCGTGCGGTACGGGTGAGCATCGACGGGAACGCGGGCCTGTGCCGGGGCCTGCTGCACACCCGCTACCCGGAGGTGGTCTCTGGGTAGTCGTTCGACACAAATCTGTGTCCACGCGAGGCTGATGTCTGACCTGTTGCGCGGCCGGGTCCTGACGTAGTGTCGGGACGTGACCGACCACACGGCGTCGCGGGACTCCAGCGGCCTGATCGGGTCCGCGCAGCGCGCGCTGCGAGTCCTCGACATCGTGGGCGCGGCGGGCGACGGCATCACGGCGAAGGCGGTCGCCAGACGCGCCGGCTACAACCTGTCGACGACCTACCACCTGCTGAACACGTTGGTGCACGAGGGATACCTGATCCGGCTCGGGCACGGCCGCGGGTTCGGACTCGGGTACAAGGTCGGCAACCTCTACCAGAGACTGTGCGCGGAGCTCGACGTCGGCCAGGAGCTGCGTGACGAGCTGCACCGCCTGCACCGGCGGGCGGAGGCGGCGGCGTACTACACGGTGTTCCGCGAGGCGGACATCGTGGTCGCCGCGGTCGCCGACTCCCCGGAGTTCCCGCGCGCGACACCCCTGGACTTCGGCTTCCACGAGGCCGCCCACGCGACGGCCTTCGGCAAGGTCCTCCTGGCGTCGATGCCGCGCCGGGCCCGGCGCGAGTACCTGGCGGGGGCCGGCATGCCGCGGCTCACGGAGCGGACCCACGCACGGGCGGTCGATCTCGACACGGAGCTCGAGCACGTCGAGCGGGCGGGGATGGCGCTGGAGATCGAGGAGTTCCAGCCCGAGCTGGCCTGCCTGTCGGCCCCGGTGCTCGACACGCAGAACCGCGTGATGGGCGCGGTCGCCTTCTCCGTTCCGTCGGAGACCTTCCACGCGCGGCGCTGGCACCTGGAGCGGTCGGCCCGGGCCGGGGCGGCCCGGTTCGCGCATCTGCTGGCCACGCGGCCGTCGCTGATCTCCTGATCCATCGGGACCAGCCGGCCTCGGCGGCCGCCCGCTCCGTACCCCGTCCTCGGCCACCCGGCTCGCGAGCGAGCTCGGCCTCCCGCGCCAGCGCGTCAACCACCACCTGCGTGCGCTTGAGGCGCCGGGCTCGTCGAGCTGGTCGAGGAGTGGCGGCTGTGTCGAGAGAATCCTGCGCACCCGTCCCGGCACCTTCGTCGTTGACCCCACCATGATGATCGCGGACGAGGCGACGCAGGCGCACGACCAGTACGCCGCCGAGCACCTCGTCGGCCGCCGGGGCGAAGAGGCTGCTCACCTTCACCGACGAGCTCGCAGACGCGATCCGGCAGCTCGTCGAGCGGTTCGACAGCCCGGACGGGCGTCCGTACCGGATGGTCGCCGGCGGTCATCCGGCCCTGCAGACACGCTAGGAGAACAACCATGACCGACAGCGCACCGCGGATCGAGGTCACCGTCGCGGCCCCGGTGGCCACCGTGTGGCATGCCTTGCGGGACAAGGAAACCATCCGCCACTGGCACGGCTGGGACTACGACGGCCTCGACGGTGAGATCGACCTCATCTACTTCACCGAGGTCGACGAGGACGCCGACGCACGCACCCTCAGCGTGCAGGGCGGCGACCTGATCCGCCTGGAGGCCGACGGGGAGAGCACCCGCGTCACGCGCACCCGCGCGCCACGCGGCACCAATCCCGACTGGGACGCCTACTACGCGGAGATCACCGAGGGCTGGATCACCTTCCTGCACCAGCTGAGGTTCGCCATCGAGCGCCAGCCCGGTGTGCCGCGGCGCACGCTGTTCTTCGGCGGCGGCAACCCGTCCGGCCGCTCGGTGGCCGACGAGCTCGGCCTGCCCGAGGGGCCGACGGTCGAGACCTCGTTGCTCGGCGAGCACGTCGAGGGCGAGGTCTGGTTCCGCTCCGAGCACCAGCTCGGCGTCACCGTCGACGCCTGGGGCGACGGGCTGCTCGTCGTGGTGAGCGCCGGCCCGACCGAGGACAACCCGGCGGACACCGCGATGGCGATCCTGTCCACGTACGGTCTCGACGACGCCCGGCTCGCGGAGCTCAGGGAGCGCTGGAGTCCGTGGTGGACCGAGCGTTTCCCGGCGGACGACCAGATCCCGTCCGAAGTGGAGTGACCACCCGCGCGCCTGGCCGGTTGACGTTGGCCGGCGCGTCGAGCACCCACACCGCACGGCCGGGAGGTCCGCCCACCCCGGCCGCCGGTCAGCACGTCCAGTTCCGCGTGCGTCCGCTCGGGCGGAAAACCGCACGGCAGCAACAGGATGACGTCCGGCCGGGCAGCCACGACCCGCTGCCAGTCGATCGTCGACGTGTGCTCGCCGGCGGTCGCCGGCAGCGGGACTCCGCCCGCGAGCTCGATCTGTTCGGGCACCCAGTGGCCCGCCGGCCACACCGGGTCGAACCACTCGAGCGCGAAGACCCGCGGCCGCCCGGCTACCCGGCGGCGCACCTCGTCGATCCGTGACCGCAGCGGCGCGACGCGGTCGGCGGCGACGTCCGGAACGCCGAGCGCCTCGCCGACCACCCGCAGGCAGTCGAGCACCTCGTCCAGCGTGCGGGGTTCGAGGCTGAGCACGCGCGGGCCGGCGTCCAGTGCGTGCCGCCTCGGAGACGCGGCGGTAGGCGATCGGGCACACGTCGCACAGGTCCCGCGTCGGTACGAGGTCCTCGAGGCGGGCGAGCAGCTCGGCGATCTCCCGGCCGCGGGCAGGAGCGAGACGATGCGCGCGCTGCCAGCGTAGGCACCGGCCCATGATCGACTCCGTGTTGTCGATCACTGTTTGGCTGCGGAGCGTGACGACGATGTCGATCAATGGCGGGCTCGACGTGAACGAACGTTTATCACCCAGACGAGGTCCGCGCGGCGAAGATCGCAGGTGAACACGCACTGGTCGTATGCATGTGCAGCTGCATGTTCCACTTTTCGGCTTGCAAGATGCGATCCCGCCACTCGCCGATGAATACGCACCGTTTATCGCTTCAAGCGGTGGGTCACGACGGGATAACAAGATCGATCGGCGATGATGAGGGACCAAAGTCGGGGTACAGCTGAACATCGCCGCCGAAGCCGGACGTGGCTCCCTGCTGGCACGGGGAGTTACGCGGACGTTCCGTGAAACCAGGCGACCGAGTCCACCCGAGAACTCATCGAAAGGGCCAACAGAACGGTGACCAGTCTAGAGCCCGGCGCCGCTGCCATACCCGAACAGCACAGACCCGCCGGCCCCTCACCCAGCCGCAAAGGCCGCCGCACCGTGCGGCTCGCCTCGCTCGCCGAGGCGGACACCAAGCCGGCGACGCGGCCCGTGCCCGAACCCGCCGCCACGTCGCGTGCCCACGGCGCCCACCGTGGCCGCGCCCTGCCGGCCTCCCGAGACGACTGGATGGTCCTCGCCGAGCGCGTGGTCGGCGACTGGGCGGCCACGCTCCGGGCCGCGCTGCTGCTGGGCCTGGCGGTGGCCGCGGTGATCATGGTGATCGGGCTCCTGGTCGGGCCCGGCCCGGCGCTCGCGGCGGCGTTCCTCGCGCTGCTGGTGTTCCTGGTCGGCCGGCACCGGGGCGGCTCGGTCGGCCGCTGACCCGCCCGGGCGGCCCCGCGTCAGGCGGCCGCGAGCGACGCCAGCGTGTGCAGCTGGCGGCGCATCATCACGAGGTCGCCCCAGGCGAGCAGCCGCCGCTGGAGGAACGAGCGCGCGTGCGCGGCGACGACGAGCTTCGCGACCAGGCGGCCCGGCGTGGTGCGGTAGGTGATCGCGAGATCGCCGAAGACGAGGCGTGCGGACCGGTCGGTGAGGCGCAGGGTCAGCTCCAGGTCCTTCACGAAGCCCGCGAGCGTGAAGATGTTCATGACCGGCTGGCCCAGCGTCAGCTCGGTGAGCCCGGGCGTGAGCGTGCGCGGGCTCTGCCGGCCGAAGTTGTCGATCAGGTCGTAGCTGTACGGCGCCACCCGGAGCTGGCACAGCCAGCGGAACACCGCCGGCGGCTCGGCGTCCACGTTCACCGCGCGGAACCACGACTCGGTCGGTCCCGGCACGAGCACGTCACACGGGTACCGGTCGGCGATCTCCGCCGGCGTGGCGCCCCAGATCTCCGGTAGGTCCATGCCTCGGGTCTAGCGACGGGCGCGCGGGCGCGTCAATGTCGGCAACGCCACGCGGCTCGGTGACGCCACGCGGCTACCGCTCGGTGACGAGGAGCCCGCGGGTGATCGTCTCCGCCATCCTCGCGACTGTGGGGGCGAACGGGATGCTCTGGTGGCTCAGGTGCGGCTCCTGCGCGTACAGCTCGAGCACGGTCGGCGTCGGGTGCCCGATCTGCCACAGGCCCGCCGCGATCATGCCCACCGCGGCCACCAGCTCGAACGCGTCCTGCTCGCCGAGGGCGGGTAGCACGGTGCGGACCTCCGCCGCGATCTCGCCCAGGGAGCCGACCGCCGCGTGCTTGAACGAGCGGACCGCCTCCAGGGAGACGTTGCGCTCCAGGTTGAGCGGCGCATGGGTCATCAGGTCGCACAGCAGCGGCCGCTCGGCGAGCGTCGTGGCCAACGCCGACGCCACGCCCTCGACCGACCCGGGCGGGAGGTCGGCCAGGGCGGTGCGCATGCCGGAGGTCCACTCGCGCCAGTCGTCCGCGGCCAGTCGCAGGTAGATCTCCTCCCGGGTCTCGAAGTAACGCAGCAGCGCCGACTTGTGCATCCCCACCGCCCCCGCGATGTCCGCGAGGCTCACCGCACGCACTCCGTCCCGCACCGCGAGCGACCGTGCCGCGGCGAGGATGGCCTCGTACCGCTGGCGCTTGTGCTCGGGCCGTCGCGCGCGCTGGAACGTCACCCCTTCACGGTAAGCGGTCCCTTACAACAGCTTGTCGAGGGTGATCGGTAGGTCGTGGACTCGTCGGCCCGTCGCGTGGAACACCGCGTTCGCCACGGCGCCGGCCGCGCCCGTGATGCCCACCTCGCCCGCGCCCAGCACACCCAGCGGCATCGTCGGGTCTGGTTCGTCCACACAGGACACGTCGATCCGCGGGACGTCCGCGTGCACCGGGACGTGGTACTCGGCGAGGTTGGCGTTCAGTACCCGGCCCGTCGCCCGATCGACCAGGGTCTCCTCGCCCAGCGCGAGGCCGATGCCCATCACGATCCCGCCGCGCAGCTGGCTCGCGGCCGTCTTCGCGTTCACCACCGTGCCGATGTCGAACACGCCGACCCAGCGCGACACCCGCACCTCGCCCGTGTCCGGGTCGACCCGCACCTCGCAGAACTGCGCGCCCGCCGCGGCCCGTACCCAGCGCCGGGCGTCCCGCAGGAATCTCGTCGTGAACCGGGCCTGGCCCGCGAGCTGCCCGAGCCGGGTGTCCGAGCCCACCTCGGCATCCAGCTGCGACCGGTCGGCCCGGGCGAGGATCGCCGCGTACGTCTCGCCCGAGGGGCCTGCGAACAGGCCGCCGTCGCGCGCCTGGAGTGACTCGAGGCGCTGCCCGCGCAGCGGCGAGTCCGCCGACCGGCGGGCCAGGCCGAACACCTCGCGGCGCAGCTTCGCGCACGCCTCCACCAGGCTCGCCGCGATGCTCGCCGTCTGCGCGGACCCGCCGGCACCCGGCCCGGCCGGCAGGTCGGAGTCGCCGTACTCCACCCGCACGGCCTCGACCGGCACGCCCAGCTCGTGCGCCGCCACCTGCGCCTGGGCTGTCGCCGTGCCCATGCCCAGCTCGTGGCAGGCGCAGCGCACCAGCACCGAGCCGTCCGCGGACAGCCGCACGGTGACGTTCGCCCACAGCCGCAACGACGGGTGGTACGCCGTCGCCACGCCCATGCCCACCAGCCACCGGCCGTCGCGCATCGAGCCCGGCTCCGGCGTGCGTGCGGCCCAGCCGAACCGCTCCGCACCCCGCGCGTACGCCTCCCGCAGCCGGCGGTGGGCGAACCGCTTGCCGTCCAACGGGTTGCGCTCCGGCTCGTTGCGCATCCGCAGCTCGATCGGGTCGATGCTCAGCTCGTACGCCAGCTCGTCCATCGCCGCCTCGATCGCGTAGGTGCCGATCGACTCGCCCGGCGCGCGCATCGTCGCGTTGGCCACCGCGTCGAGGTCGACCTGGCGCTGCTCGACCAGGATGTTCTCGGCGGCGTAGAGATGCCGGGACTGGGAGACCACCTGCTCGGGATGGCCGCCGACCCGCCCCAGCCGCGTGACGCTCGTGTGGATCAACGAGGTCAGCCGGCCGTCGGTAGTGGCGCCCAGTGCCACGCGCTGGATGGAGGGGGTGCGGCCGCCGACGGTGCGGTACACGGCCGCACGCGTCAGCGCCAGCCGCACCGGCCGGCCGGTCGCCCGGGCCGCGAGCGCGGCGAGGACGGTGCCCGCCCAGACCTTGCCCTTGCCGCCGAACCCGCCGCCGACGAACGTGGCGATCACGCGCACCTTGTCGAGCGACAGGCCGAACCCGTGGGCCAGGTGCCGGCGCGTCCAGTCGATGTTCTGCGTTCCGTCGTGGACGGTCAGCGCGTCGCCCTGCCAGGCCGCCGTGGTGGCGTGCGGCTCGATCGCGTTGTGGTTGTGTGCGGGCGTGCTGAAGCGAAGATCCACCGAAACCGGTGCCGCGGCGAGCGCGGACTCCGCGTCGCCCTTGGTGCCGCCGCCCGGCATCAGCATCGCGTTGCGTCCCTGCCGGTGGGCGTTCGGCACCGCCACCTCGAAGTCCACCGTGGATGGAAGTTCGGCATAGCGGACCCGGACCAGCGCCGCGGCCGCGAGCGCGGCGTCGGGCGTCTCCGCGACGGTGACCGCGACCGGCTGGCCGTTCCAGTGCACCTCGTCGGTGTTGAGGTAGTTCACCGACGTGCCGGCCGCGAGCGTGGCGAGGTCGAGCACGCTCTGCTTCCGCGGCGGCTTCAGCGCGGGCGCGTTGTGGTGGGTCAGCACCGCGACCACGCCCGGCAGAGCCGCCGCCACGCTCGTGTCGATCTCGACGATCCGCGCGCGGGGGACGGTCGAGCAGACGAGCGCGGCGTGTGTGAGGTTCGGGTAGCCGTACTCGGCCGCGTAGCGGGCCGCGCCGGTCGTCTTGGCGGGCCCGTCGACCCGGTCGACCGGCCGGCCGAGAACCTGTTCCGCCTCCCCGGAATCAACCCTTGTGGTCGCGTTGGGTTGGTGCCATGCGGTTCCGCGCGTACCTGTGGCTGGGTTGCGTCCCGGTCCCCTTAGGTGTGGTTGCGAGACGCGCGGCTCATGCGGGGTCATGCCGCACCTTCCTCGGCCAGGCGCAGGAGCGTCGCGGTGATCGTGCGGCGCGCCAGCTCGATCTTGAAGCCGTTCTCGCTCTGGGGGGTGGCGGCACTGAGCTCCGCCTCGGCGGCCCGGCGGAACTCGGCTTCGGTGGCCGCCGCGCCGGTGAGCACCCGTTCGGCCTCGACCGCGCGCCACGGCCTGGCCGCGACGCCGCCGAGTGCGAGCCGGACCGCCTCGACCCGGCCGCCGGCCACTCGCAGCGCGGCGGCCACCGAGACGAGTGCGAAGGCGTAGGACGCGCGGTCGCGGACCTTGCGGTAGCGGGACATCGCGGCGACCGGGACGGCCGGGATCTCGACGGCCGTGATCAGCTCGTCGGGCTCGAGCGCGGTCTCCACCCGCGGGCTGTCACCTGGCAGGCGGTGGAAGTCGAGCAGCGGGATCCGCCGGGTGCCACGCACGCTCTCCATGTCGACGGTGGCGTCGAGCGCCGCGAGCGCGACGCACATGTCCGACGGGTGGGTGGCGATGCAGTGCTCGCTCGCGCCGAGGATCGCGTGCATCCGGTTGGCGCCGCCGATCGCCGCACAGCCGCTGCCGGGCTCGCGCTTGTTGCACGGCAGCGTGCCGTCGTAGAGGTACAGGCACCGGGTGCGCTGCACCAGGTTCCCGCCGACCGTGGCCATGTTGCGCAGCTGGCCGGAGGCACCCATCAGGACGGCCTGGGCGAGCATCGGGTAGCGGGCGCGGATCAGCGGATGGGCGGCGAGGTCGCTGTTGCGCACGAGCGCGCCGACCCGCAGCCCGCCGTCGGGCAACTCGTCGACACCGGTCAGCGGCAGCCGGCTGATGTCGATCACGCGGTCCGGCGCCTCGATGCCCTCGCGCATCAGGTCGACGAGGTTCGTGCCGCCGCCGAGGAACTTCGCGCCCGGGCCGATCTCCCGGACGGCGGTGGCGACGTCGGGCGCCGCGACGTAGGCGAAGTCCTTCATCGGGCGGGCTCCGTCTCGTGCTGGGCGTCGTGGGTCACGCCCTCGATGGCCGATTCGATGGCCGATTCGATGGCACTGACGATCCCGTTGTAGGCGCCGCAGCGGCAGAGGTTGCCGCTCATGCGCTCGCGGATCTCGGCCTCGGTGAGCTCCGGCGACTCGTCGACGTGCTCGGTCACCGCGCTCGCCGTGCCCTCCTTGTGCTCGGCGAGCATGCCGATGGCCGAGCAGATCTGGCCGGGGGTGCAGTAACCGCACTGGAGACCGTCGTGCCGCACGAACGCGCGCTGCAGCGGGTGCTCGACGCCCTCGATGGTGGTGACCTCGCGGCCGTCGCACTGCACGGCGAGCGCGAGGCAGGACACGATCCGCCGACCGTCCACAAGGACCGTGCACGCACCGCACGCGCCCTGGTCGCAGCCCTTCTTGGTGCCGGTCAGCTCGAGCCGCTCGCGCAGCGCGTCGAGCAGGCTGACCCGTGGCTCGACCTCGACCGCCGTGGCGGCCCCGTTGACGTTCAGGCGCACTTCGACCATGCGGCCGACGTTAACAGAACGGTGTTGAGCTAACAAGAGCCCGGCGGTCCGTTAATCACCGCGAACGCTCCAACCTCGGCTGGGCTGTGGGGTCGACCCAATTACGTCAAGGGGAGCAATTCGACAAAGGCGTTGCTCGTGGAAATGCGGCGCGTCCGCCCGGCCCGCGCGAAGTCGGGGATTGGCGGTGCGACGGGCTGGGTACTCCGCCATTTGGAGGGCCGAACTTGGAGGTGCAGGACGCATGCTGATCCTCGGCTTGCTACTGGTGGTGGTGAGTGTTGCCGCTGCGGCCGTGCTGATCGCGTTCAACGGCGGGGGCGGGGCCGAGTCCGTCGCCGTGTTCGGGCAGGACCTCGGCAACGTCACGTTGGTACAGGCGTTCGTCGCTGGAACCGTTGTGGCGCTTGTGTTTCTGCTCGGCGTGTGGATGATCGTCTCCGCCGGGCGGCGCGGCCGGGAGAGCCGGGCGCGGTACCGCGAGGCGCGCCGGGAGGCCCGGCACGCGGCCAAGGAGCGCGACGAGTTGGCCGACCGGGTGCGCCGTGATGACGAGCAGCGCGCCGAGCAGGAAACCGCCGCGATGCCGCCGACCGGCACGCCCGCGACGCCGGTCGAGCCCGGGCGACACACCACGCCACCGGCCGACAAGAACAAGTAACCGACAACCACGAGGGCCTGCCTTCACCCGGGCCCCGTCCTGGCCGGTCACGATCATGCGCATCCCCCCGGCGCGCATCGTGACCGGCCCTTTTGTGCTCGAACAGATACGGAAAGCAGCCCAGTCGCACGTACGAGGTAGCGGCTTTTCCATACATGACACGCCGATCTGGGTAGCCCGGTGAAATGTGCCTGCGGAGGGTGGTTAGCCTGTCACCCCATCGTGGCTGTTGATCGCGCCAGGCGATCAGCAGGTTTCTCTTCACCAACCTTTGCTCGCCGGAGGCATACATGGCACACACCTCGACCGCGCGCCGCCGGTTCGGCGTCGCTCTCTCGACGCTCAGCGTCGGCGTACTCGCCGCGGTGGCGCTCGTGGGCATGGCTGGCACGGCCAGCGCCCACAAGCCGAAGATCGCCGCCCAGTGCACGGAGGAGGGCACCGTTCTCGAAGTGCGCATGAAGGACTACAACCCCGACGGCGAGAACTCCCTGACGGTCACGGACGGCGAGACCGTCTTGCTGGGGAAGACCGTCTTCGGGCGGGAGTTCGAGCAGACCTTCGACGGGTTGGACCCGGCGGTCGAGCACACGTTCACGGTCGACGTGAAGGCGCACGACGATCCCAACGGCGACAAGGGATTCACCCGCGTCCTGACCGCGACGGCCGAGGCCTGCGTGACCCCCCCGCCCACCACGACCGAGCCCCCGCCCACCACGACCGAGGCGCCGCCGACCACGACCGAGGCGCCGCCCACCACGACGACCACTGAGGCCGCTCCGCCGCCGCTGGCCGAGACCGGCGCGAGCATCGCGCTGCCGCTGGGCATCGGTGCCGTCCTGCTGGTCGGTGGTGGCGTCCTGCTGTTCATCGTGCGCCGCCGTGGCCGCGCCTGACGCAACCAGCTGAACGAAGACGAAGGGGCGGGCCCGTACGGGTCCGCCCCTTCGTCGCGTTCGCGAGTCGGGCAGGGTTCACAGGTCGGCGAGAAAGTTGCTGTCGGTCACGTACGGGTCTGCCATCACGGTGCTCCTTTCTGCTGCGAACAGGTTTAGGGCACCGGCGTTGTTCAGTGTCCGGTGCTGGACGCTGAACAACGGGATGTGAACAATGCGCGGGTAAGGAGGTGGCGCGGTTGCCTCGTGGGGAGAGGCCGCTCGGGCCTGGAGCCGACGTGCTGCTGCGATTCGCCGGGGAGCTCCGGCGACTGCGCGAGCGGGCCGGCCGCCCCACCTACCGCGAGCTCGCCACCCGCGCGCACTACTCCGCGGCCGCGCTGTCCGAGGCGGCCGGCGGGCGCAAGCTCCCGACGCTCGCGGTGACCCTGGCCTACGTCACGGCATGCGGCGGGGACACCGCGGGCTGGATGGCCCGCTGGCGGGAGACCGCGGCGGAGCTGGCCGGCGAGGCCGCCGAACCCGAACCGCACGGCGGCGAGGCGCCCTATGTCGGGCTGGCCGCGTTCCAGCCGGCCGACGCGGCCCGGTTCTTCGGCCGGGACCGGCTCGTCGACGAGCTCGTCGCGCGCGTGCGCGCCACGCGGTTCCTCGGCGTCTTCGGGCCGTCCGGGTACGGCAAGTCCTCGGTGCTGCGGGCCGGTCTCATCGCACGGTTGGAGCCGGAGCCGGTCGTGGTGCTCACCCCGGGCGCGCATCCGATCGAGGAGTGCGCGGTGCGGATCGCCGCCCGGCTGGGCGAGTCCGCCGCGGTGTTGCGGTCCGAGTTCGCGGCCGATCCGGCGAACCTGCACCTGCGCGTCCGCCAGGCGATGGCCGCCGCGGACGACGATCGGCCCGACGATCAGCCCGACGCCGGCGACCTCGTGCTCGTCGTGGACCAGTTCGAGGAGGTCTTCACCCTCTGCGCGGACGCCGACGAGCGCGCCTGGCTGATCGACGCGCTCGTCACCGCCACGCGCTCGGCCAACAGCCGGACCCGGGTCGTGCTCGGCGTGCGGGCGGACTTCTACGGCCACTGCGCGCGGCACCCCGAGCTCGTCACCGCGCTGCGCGACTCCCAGATCCTGGTCGGCCCGCTCGACGAGGACGAGCTGCGCGACGTGATCGTGAAGCCGGCCGAGCAGGCGGGCCTGCGCGTGGAGACCGCGCTCGCGGCCCGCCTCATCGCGGTCACCGCGAACGAGCCCGGCGCCCTGCCGCTGTTGTCGCACGTGCTGCTGGAGACCTGGCGACGCCGCCACGGCACGACGCTGACGCTCGGCGGCTACGAGTCCGCGGGCGGGCTCCGGCACGCGCTCACCCGTACCGCCGAGGACATCGTCGCCGGGCTGGATCCCGCGCGCCGGCTCGTCGCGAAGCAGCTCTTCCTCCGCCTGTGCGCGCTCGGCGAGGGGACCGACGACGCCAAGCGCCGGGTGAGCCGCGAGGAGCTCGCCGACCTGCCCGGCGCGCCCGAGCTGCTCGACCGGCTCGCGGCCGCCCGGCTCGTCACGCTGGACCGGGACAACGTCGAGCTGGCTCACGAGGCGCTCATCCGGCACTGGCCGCGGCTGCGCGAGTGGCTGACCGAGGACCGCGAGGGCCTGCGCATCCACCGCCAGCTGACCGACGCCGCGCTGGCGTGGAAGTCGCTGCACCGGGACGCGGGCGCGCTGTACCGGGGCGCCCGGCTGGCCCGCGCGCAGGAGTGGGCGGCCGCCCTGCCCGACGGTGCGGAGGAGGCGCTTTCCCCGCTGGAGCGGGAGTTCCTGCACGCGAGCCGGTCCGCGCTGGTAGCCGAGCGGACCGCCGAGCGGCTGCGCACCCGGCGGCAGCGGCGGCTGGTCGCGGTGCTCGTGGTGCTGGTCGTATTCGCCTCGGTCACGACCGTGTCCGCGGTCCTCGCCCAGCACGACGCGACCGAGCAGCGCAACGCGGCCGCCGCCCAGCGGGTGATCACCCAGGCGACGCTGCTCGTCCGGACCGACCCCGACCTCGCCGAGCAGCTGGGCCTCGCGGCCTACCGGCTCGCGCCGACCCCGGAGAACAAGGACAGCCTGCTGCGCATCGCGGCGGCGACCGCGGAGCGGCAGGTCGACCAGGTCGGCTTCGAGCCGGGCGGGCGGATCTGGGGCGTGCGGATCGGGGAGACCGCGGTGACCATCAACGACGTCACCGATCCCGACTACTCCGGCGACGGGCAACCGCTCACGACGCCGACGGACACGGCCGACGGCCCGACGGTCGACGCGATGGCGTTCGCCCCGGACGGCCGGACCCTGGCGATGGTCACCCTGCGGAAACGGGTCCAGGCCTGGGACCTGACCGCGCTGCCGGACCGGACGCCGATCGCCTCGTTCACCGCGCCGCCGGGAGCGTGCGATCCGTCGTGCTCGCAGCTGGCGATCCACCCCGACGGGCGCACGCTGGCGTTCGCGAGCAGCCAGGGTGGTGCCTGGTTGTGGCGGGTCGGCGACCCCACGGACGCGCTGCGGCCGATCCCCGACAGCGGGGTCGGCCTGCGGGGGATCGCGTTCAGCCCCGACGGCCGGCTGCTCGCCACGGCCGAGGAGAGCGGCCGGATCGTGCTGTGGGACGTGGCCGAGGCCGCGACCCCCGAGCCGCTCGGCTCCATACGGACGGGCTCGGTCACCTACGCGCTGAACGGTTCCTGGATCGCGTTCACCCGCGGCACCCGGCTGATCGCCACCGCGGGCCGGGAGAACACGGCGGTGATCCACGACATCTCCGACCCGCGCCGGCCGCGGCACGTCGTCACGCTCAGCGGGCACGCGGAGTCGGTCTCCTCGGTGTCGTTCAGCCCGGACGGCCGCATGCTGGCGGCGGCGAGCGCGGACCAGACGACGGCGTTGTGGGACCTGCGGCGGCCGCACGCGGCGCGGCTCGTCGGCCGGCTGAGCGCGGACCTGGAGGTGCCGCACCGGGCGGCGTTCGGCCCCGACGGGCACACGGTCGCCACGGCCGGCAAGGGGCAGCGGCTCCTGTTGTGGGAGACGGACTTCGCCCGCCTGACGGCGACCATCTGCGCCCGGTCGGTACCCATGGACCGGGCCCGCTGGAACCGCTACTTCCCCGGCGTCGAGTACCGCGAGCCGTGTGGCTAGTGCGGTGGCCGGAAACGTTCACCGCACTAGGCGCCGACGGTGCCGTCGATGCCCTCGCGCAGGAGGTCCGCGTGGCCGTTGTGCCGGGCGTACTCGTGGATCAGGTGCAGCATCACCAGCCGCAGCGACACCAGCTCGTCCCAGCGCGCGTTGTACCCCGTGACGTCCAGCGACTCCGCCTCGCGCTCGATGCGGCGGGAGTGCTCGACCTCGGCCTCCCACGCGGCGAACGCGGTCGAGCGCGTCGAGCCCGCCGGGTCGTAGGCCGCCTGGAAGTCGCCCTCGGGGGACCAGATCAGCGCGACGTCCTCGCCGTCGATGACCCGGCGGAACCACGTGCGCTCGACCTCCGCCAGGTGCCGGACCAGGCCCAGCAGCGACAGCGTCGAGGGCGGCATCGACCGGCGGCGTAGCTGTTCGTCGGACAGGCCGTCGCACTTCATCGCGAGCGTCGCGCGGTGGTAGTCGAGGAAGGCGCGCAGCATGTCGCGTTCCCCACCCGTCAGCGGTGGGTCGATCCGTTCGGTGGGCACGGTTGTTCCTTCGTGGCGCGATCGGGTTCGAGGTGTGTTGGACCACCACTCTTGGCGTCCTGGATCCGGGACCGGTAACTTAGCGTGCAGGGCCGAGAGGCGCTGCAACGGACAACTGTCCGCCACGCTCGGCCCTGGACCGACGTAACCTCGGCCCTGGACCGACGTAACAAGGGCGCCTCCCGAACCATGGGAGGTGCACAGGTGACCAAGTCCGACACCGACGCGAGCAGGGCGCTGCGACGACTACTCGACCGGCGGATCGCGGTGCTCGACGGTGCCTGGGGCACGATGCTGCAGGGTGCGGGCCTGAACCCGGCCGACTACCGGGGCGACCGCATCGGCGACGGGCATCCGAAGGACGTCACCGGTGACCCGGACCTGCTCAACCTCACCCGCCCCGACGTCGTGCTCGACGTGCACCGGCAGTACCTGAGCGCGGGCGCGGACATCACTACCACCAACACCTTCACCGCGACGAGCATCGGCCAGGCCGACTACGGGCTGGAGTCGATGGTCCGCGAGATGAACGTGCGTGGCGCGCGGCTCGCGCGCGAGGCCGCGGACGAGTTCGGCGACCGGTTCGTCGCCGGCTCGATCGGCCCGCTCAACATCACCCTCTCGCTCTCGCCCCGTGTCGAGGACCCCGCCTTCCGCGCGGTCTCGTTCGACGAGGTCCACGACGCCTACGCCGAGCAGATCGCCGGCCTGGCCGAGGGCGGGGTCGACCTGCTGCTCGTCGAGACGATCTTCGACACGCTCAACGCCAAGGCCGCGATCGCCGCCGCCCGCGAGGTCGCCCCGCACCTGCCGCTGTGGATCTCGGTGACCGTCGTGGACCTGTCCGGCCGGACGCTGTCGGGCCAGACGGTCGAGGCGTTCTGGAGCTCGATCGAGCACGCCGACCCGATGGTCGTCGGGGTGAACTGCTCGCTCGGCGCCACCGAGATGCGCCCGCACGTCGCGGAGCTGTCCCGCCTCGCCGGCAGCTACACCGCCTCGTACCCGAACGCCGGGCTGCCCAACGCGTTCGGCGGCTACGACCAGACGCCCGGGGAGACCGGCCGGCTGCTCGGCGAGTTCGCCGACGCCGGCATGGTCAACATCGTCGGCGGCTGCTGCGGCACCACGCCCGCGCACATCGCGGAGATCGCCCAGGCCGTGCGGGGCATGACGCCGCGCAAGGTGCCCGCGACCGAGCCCACCGCGCGGTTCTCCGGGCTCGAGCCGTTCGAGATCGGCGCCGACACCGGCTTCGTCATGGTCGGCGAGCGCACCAACGTCACCGGCTCCAAGCGCTTCCGCCGGCTCATCGAGTCCGGTGACCACCAGGCGGCCGTCGACGTCGCCCTCGAACAGGTCCGCGGCGGCGCGAACCTGCTCGACGTCAACATGGACGCCGACCTGCTCGACGGCGAGCAGGCGATGACCACGTTCCTCAACCTGATCGCCACCGAGCCCGAGGTCGCCCGCATCCCGATCATGGTCGACAGTTCCAAGTGGACTGTCCTGGAGGCGGGGCTGAAGTGCGTGCAGGGCAAGGGAGTCGTCAACTCCATCAGCCTCAAGGAAGGCGAGGAGCCGTTCCTGCGGCAGGCACGGAAGGTCCGCGACTACGGCGCCGGCGTGGTGGTGATGGCCTTCGACGAGCAGGGCCAGGCCGACACCGCCGACCGCAAGGTGGAGATCTGCGCCCGCGCCTACGACCTGCTCACCCAGAAGGCCGGCTTCGCGCCCGAGGACATCGTGTTCGACCCCAACGTGCTCGCGGTCGCCACCGGCATCGCCGAGCACAACGGGTACGCGAAGGCGTTCATCGACGCGCTGCCGCGGATCAAGGAACGTTGCCCGGGCGCGCGCACCAGCGGCGGCATCTCGAACCTGTCGTTCGCCTTCCGCGGCAACGACGTCGTGCGCGAGGCCATGCACTCGTCGTTCCTGCTGCACGCGGTGCGTGCGGGGCTGGACATGGGCATCGTCAACGCCGGCCAGCTCGCGGTGTACGAGGACATCCCGGCCGACCTGCTCGAGCTTGTCGAGGACGTGCTGTTCGACCGCCGCGCGGACGCCACCGACCGGCTGGTGGCGTTCGCGGAGAACGTGCGGGGGTCGGGCACCAAGCGTGCCGTCGACCTGTCCTGGCGCGAGGCGTCGGTGAACGAGCGGCTCGCACACGCGCTGCTGCACGGCATCGTCGACTTCATCGAGGAGGACACCGAGGAGGCCCGCCAGCAGGCGGACCGTCCGCTCGACGTGATCGAGGGCCCGCTGATGGACGGCATGAAGATCGTCGGCGACCTGTTCGGCGCCGGCAAGATGTTCCTGCCGCAGGTGGTCAAGAGCGCGCGCGTGATGAAGCGCTCGGTCGCTTATCTCGAGCCGTTCATGGAGGCGGAGAAGGAGCGGGCCCGCCTCGCGGGGGAGATCTCCGTCGACCGCGGCCAGGGCAAGGTCGTGCTGGCCACCGTGAAGGGCGACGTGCACGACATCGGCAAGAACATCGTGGGCGTCGTGCTGGGCTGCAACAACTACGAGGTGGTCGACCTCGGCGTGATGGTGCCCGCCGCGAAGATCCTCGACACCGCGGTCGCCGAGGGTGCCGACGTGGTCGGCCTGTCCGGGCTGATCACGCCGTCGCTGGACGAGATGGTCGGTGTGGCCACCGAGATGCAGCGCCGCGGGCTGAAGCTGCCGCTGCTGATCGGCGGGGCCACGACCTCGCGCCAGCACACGGCCGTGCGGATCGCGCCGGCCTACGACGCGACGACGGTCCACGTGCTCGACGCCTCCCGGGTCGTCGGCACGGTGTCGGACCTGCTCAACGCCGAGCGCGCGGCCGACCTCGACGCGGCGAACCGGTCCGAGCAGGAGCGGCTGCGCGAGCAGCACGAGCACCGGCACGCGAAGCCGCTGCTGACCCTCGACGAGGCGCGGGCGAACCAGGAGCGGGTGTCGTTCGAGGACCTGCCGGTGCCGGCGTCGCTCGGCGGGTGGGTCGTCGAGCCGCCCGTGGCGGTGCTGCGCGAGCTGATCGACTGGCAGTTCTTCTTCCTGGCCTGGGAGCTGAAGGGCAAGTACCCGGGGATCCTGGACAGCAACCCGGCGGCGCGCGAGCTGTTCGACGACGGCCACGAGCTGCTGGATGAGATCATCGCGGCCGGACATTTCCGGGCCCGCGGCGCGTACGGCTTCTGGCAGGCCCACGCCGAGGGCGACGACATCGTCCTGCACCGGCCCGGGGGCGAGGTGCGGATGCCGATGCTGCGCCAGCAGACCACGAAGCCGGAGGGCCGGCCGAACCGGTCGCTCGCCGACTACGTGGCGCCGGCCGGCGACCACCTCGGTGGCTTCGCGGTGGCGATCCACGGCGCGGACGAGCTGGCGGCGAGGTACGAGGCGGACAACGACGACTACCGGTCGATCATGGTCAAGGCCCTGGCCGACCGGCTCGCCGAGGCGTTCGCCGAGCACGTCCACCTGCGGGTCCGGCGCGAGTGGTTCGATCCCGACGAGCAGCCGGTGCTCGCGGACCTGCACGCGGAGCGCTTCCGCGGCATCCGGCCCGCGTTCGGCTACCCGGCGAGCCCCGACCACAGCCAGAAGCGCGACCTGTTCGACCTGCTCGACGCGGACCGGGTGGGCATGGCACTCACCGAGTCGTACGCGATGACCCCGGCCGCTTCGGTCAGCGGATTGATCTTCGCCCACCCGGCGTCGCGGTACTTCACGGTCGGCCGGATCAACCGCGACCAGGTGGCGGACTACGCGGCGCGGCGCGGCATGGACGTCGGCGAGGTCGAGCGCTGGCTGCGGCCGAACCTCGCGTACGACCCGTCGTAGCGGTTCGTCGGTGGGGTAGCGGTTTTGTCGGTGGGCCGTGGTGTGCTGTCGCCATGGCCACCGCAGACGACGTCCGCCGCATCGCGAACGGCCTGCCGCGCACGGTCGAGCGGATCGTGCGCGACCAGGTGAAGTTCAACGTCGGCCGGATCGTGTACCTCGCGCTGTCCCGTGACGAGCAGACGCTGGGTCTCGCCTTCCCGAAGGAGGAGCGCGCCGGCATCGTGGCGGCCGAGCCGGAGAAGTTCTCCTTACCGTCCACGGGGGACATGCGATATCACTGGGTCCACCTGCGCCTCGACGCCGTAGGTGTCGACGAGCTGCGCGAGCTGATCGTCGACGGCTGGCGGATGGTCGTGCCGAAGAAGGTCGCCGCGGCATACGACGCCGCGGAGCCGTAGGTGCCGTCAGGTCGCGGCCAGCACGGCCACTCCGGTCAGGCATCCGGCGATCCCGAACTGCTGGAGCGGGGAGACCCGCTCCAGCAGCACGACGCGGGCGAGGCCGATCGTCACGACCGAGTGCAGCGCGGCCAGCACGGCGACCACGCCGAGGAAGCCGAGCGTCGTCGCGGCCGCGTACATGGTGTCGCCCGCGGTGGAGAACAGGCCGATCGCAAGGAGCACCGGCAGGTCGGCGCGGCGGACGGCCGGTCGCGTGCGCGTCGCGACGAGCGCCGCCGCGACGAGGAACAGGGCGGCGAGCCGGGCGACCAGCAGCGCCCACGGCAGGTCGCCCTCACTGGCGGCGTCCATCATGACGTAGAACGCGCCGAACCCCACCGCGGACGTCGCCCCGTGCGCGATGCTCGGCCCCACCCGGCCCGCCGAGTCCGCGGTCCGCGAGGCGACCGTGATGCCGGCGACGATGAGCACCAGCCCGGCGGTTTGCGGCACCCCTGGCACCTCGCCGAGCACGAGCCCGGCCACCAGCGGCACGGCCGGCGCCGCCGCCGAGATCGGCGCGACGAGGCTCATCCGGCCGACCGCGAGCCCCCGGTACAGCGCCGCCACCCCCACCAGCTCCGCGACGCCCGCCACGGCCGCCGCGGCGAGGTAGTTCGGACCGGGCGGGCCGGCCCCGCGAACCAGGACGACCACGGCGACCAGCGCCAGCGAGGTCGTCTGGGCGACGAGCAGCACCGACAGCAGCCGCATCGAGCGGCTGCGCAGCCCGCCGAGGAAGTCGCTCACACCCCAGCCGAGGCTCGCGCCGAGCGCCAACAGCATCGCGAGCAATCCTCACCCCTCCACGTCGAACGATCACCATGCCACGGCCGGGCCGGCACGGCCTACGACCGCGGCGCGCCCCGCAGTGCCCGGAACTGCGCGGTGAGGGTCGGCAGCTGGTAGTGCGCGCTCCGTCCGCTCGTGTTGGGCAGCACCCAGACCCGGGTCCGGCCGATGGCCTCGTCCTGCTCCCCGACGACCGCTCCGCGCCGGCCGAACGCCGTGCGGTAGGCGGCGATCCCCACCACGGCAAGGAATCGGGGCCGGTGCCTGCCGACCAGCCGGGTGAGCCGCGCGGCCCCGGCCCGAAGCTCGTCCGCACCGAGCTCGTCGGCCCGGGCGGTGGCCCGCCCGACGACGTTGGTCACCCCGAGCCCGAAGTCGAGCAGCTCCTCCTGCTCGTCGGGGCGCAGCTGCCGAGGCGTGAACCCGGCCCGGTGCAGGGCGGGCCAGAACCGGTTGCCGGGCCGGGCGAAGTGACACCCGGTCGCCGCGGAGTAGAGCCCGGGGTTGATCCCGCAGAACAACACGTCGAGCCCGGCCCGGACCACATCGGGGATCCTCTTGTCCCGCGCGGCGTCGAGGTCGGCTGCGGTAGGTCGGCGCACCGACCCAGCATCTCGCGGATGCCGACGCCCGACGAGCCGCTCGCCGAGGTCGAGACGGCCAAGCGGTTCGACCGCGTCGTGGCGGATCGCGACCTGTCCGGCCGCCGGACCTCGGCCACGCCTGGGGGCCGCCCGGCCGCGCGGACCCCGACGATCCTGTCCGCTCTCACCTACCCGACACCTCGCTGGGTGCTCGAGCCCCTCACCGCGCCGCGTGGCTCGCCGGTCTCCGCGTTCCTCGGACCGCCGCGCATCACGTTCCCGGCGGACACCCGCCGCTGGTGGTCCGCGTCCGGCCGTCAGGGGGCTCGGTAGGAGCCGGTGAGGAAGTAGGTGTGGGTGTCGGAGCCGTTGCCGTAGAGCAGCTGCAGGGCGCCCTCCGGGGTCACGGCGAGCGTGCCGTCACCGGCCTCGGGGTCGGCGCCCTTGACGTGGCCGATGTGGGTGAGCTGGGTCGGCCAGGTCACCGCATCGGGCATCGAGCCGATCTCGACGCGGGCACTGACGCCCCCCGCCTTCGGGATGACCCCGCCACGCAGGTGGACCGTGTCGCCGTCGACGAGGTACTGCGGCGCAGACTCGGCGTCCGGGTGGTAGTCGGCGCCCATCCTGATCGGCGACCAGGGGACCTGGGGGGCGCTGTTGTTGCCGATGTAGGTCTCGCCGCGGGACCAGAAGCTGGTGTGGATCGGGGTCCGGTAGCCGACGATCTGGTTGCCGACGATGGTCGCGGACGCGGGTGTGCCGGAGATCCCCGCGAGGAAGATCCCGGGCAGGGCGGGCCGGCGCGCGCCGGCCACGTCGATCACGTTGCCCGTGACGAGACAGTGGGTGGGGGCGAGGACCCGCGTGGCGTTCCCGGTGATCAGTGCGATGCCGCGCGGGCAGCCGAGCACGGTGTTGCCGGTGATGGTGAGGCTTTCGCCGCCGTGCGTGTCGATCCCCTCCCAGTCGATCAGCGACACGTGGTTGCCGACGACGGTGATGTGCCGGCTGCGGTCGGCGGCCACGTTGGTCACGTCGGTGAGCGCGATCCCGTAGGTGTTGGGCACGCCGGCCGTGAGCGGCGCGTCCGCGATCACGTTGCCGTTGATCGTGAGCCGGTTGCCGCTGATCACCATGATCCCGGAGTAGAGGAACCGGGAGATCATGTTGTCGTGCACGGTGCAGGCCGTGCACCACTCGAGCCAGACGTTGTCACCGCGAGAGCCCTCGAGCCGGCAGCCGTGCACGTCGACGCCGGTGATCGGATCGTCCTTGCTGCCGCGGACGTGGATCAGCTTCTGCGTGACGTCGTAGCCGGCGTCCGGGCCACCACCCTCGATCCGCACGCCGTCGAACTCGACCCGCGAGGTGGTCACCTCGAATGCCGCCCCAGCCTCGCGGGTGAAATGCCCGCCGATGATCCGGCACGGCACGGTGACCCGCATCGTCTCCGTGAGCGGGATGACGACGCCGCTGTCGCAATGGATCTCGCCACCCACCCGCAGCGCTGCCACGAGCTCGTCCTGCGTGGTGATCATGAGGCAACCGGCCAATCCTGGATCGGGGACGCACGGTTCGGTCCGAGTCGTGCTCGACCGCGAAGTTCATGATCTCGGGGCAGGAACGCACCGACAAGCGCCCAACCGGACCAGCCCCGGAAGCCCTCCGGCTGGAGATCCACTACTACCGCGTGGGCGAACACCCCAGAGCCATCGAACCGGTCCCATCCCGTGTGGCGCCCCCGGCAGGACTCGAACCTGCGACCCAGAGCGTCTCAGAAGACCTGGTCATCGGTGTCCCTTCATGTACCTTTCCGCTGGTAGAGCCCCGCATTGTCGACCCATCGTGACCCTTCGTGGGAC